>DASZFN010001017.1:0-5324 GCA_035939715.1 Gemmataceae bacterium
TCGCGCTGGTGGCCGCCGGCGCCGCGGTGTTGAGAATCAAGGTTTCGAGGAGGAGATCGATGCATTCGTTTCCAGATCGTGTCCGGCGCGCCGGCCGCTCCCAGGCGGCCTTCACGCTCATCGAATTGCTCGTCGTGATCGCCATCATCGCGATCCTGATTGGCTTGCTCTTGCCCGCGGTCCAGAAGGTCCGCGAGGCCGCCAACCGCATGTCCTGCTCCAATAATCTGCACCAGATCGGCCTGGCGGCGGCCAACTACGACGCGGCCTTCGGCAAGCTGCCCCCCGGCATGGATGGCCGCATGGTCGGCAGCCTGGTCCGCCTGCTGCCCTATCTGGAGCAGCAATCGCAAAACCAACGCTTCATCTTCGACGCGGGCGACCCGCTTACCGACGGCATCTTCTACTTCAATGTCTACGACGCCGGCCCTGCCTACGACCTGCCCAACCAGACCAACCTGCCCCGGCCCACCGGTACGGACGTTATCCCCCGGCCCAATCCGAACTACATCTACGGCTGCGAGGGCAACTTCAAAGTCTTCCGCTGTCCGTCGGCGCCGGGACCGGAGGATACGGTGACGGCGGTGATCGCCATCCTCTACGCCGATCCGAAACAGGACGCTAACATCAACTTCCCGGCCAGTGTCTTCAACACCACCCCGCCGATCAAGGTGCCGGCCCACCTGGCCGCCATCGCCCCGCAGCGCCTGGTGCTCGGCCGCACCAATTACCTCGGCGTGGCTGGTGAGTGCCGGCATTTCGAGCCGTTCACTCCCTACACCGGGATTCTGCATTACAACTCGAAGACCACGCTTGGGCGCATCCCGGACGGCACCAGCAACACGCTCCTGTACGGCGAGTATTGTGGCGGCTGGATCTTCACGAACAGCGTGCCCAACGACGGCAAGCTCGGCGTTCCCAGTGGCATTATGGGCGCGCACTGGGGTTGCGGCCCCAACTTTACCTGCTTCGGTCTGGAAACCAGCCCCCAGACTGCCGACGGTGCGCACGGTTGGGTCGGCTTCGGCAGCTTGCACACGGGAAACATCGTCCAGTTCGCCTACGCCGATGGCTCGGTCCGCAAGCTCGCGCCCACCATCGATTTCCCGGTGCTCACCGCCCTGGGCGGCTACCAGGACGGCGTCGTGGTCACCAACCAGGACCAGTAAGTTTATCCCAGAGAGAGGATTGACATGAATCGTTTATATGCTCTGTTGCTCCTGGCTGCCTTACCTCTGTTCTTCCTGACCGGGCTCGGTTGCGGCGCAGATGCGTCCGCCAAGCCAAAGATCATGAAGGGCGGCCTGGATCCGGAGAAGGGCCAGAAACAGCAGCAGTTTAAGGTGGAATTCTCGAAGTAGACTTGGTCATTGGTCAGTAGTCAGTAGTCAGTAGCCGACATGTGCTACTGACTACTGACTACTGGCTACTGACTTCTGACCGCTAAACGGTATACGGCAAGCCCGCCACTTCCTGCAGCGTGGTGGCGATCTCCTTGACCCGGCTTTCATTGGCGCCCTTGTACAGGGTCATTTCGGGGAAGCCGTGGTTCTGGGTCAGCGAGACGTGGAAGTTCGACTTGCTGATGACGAAGATCCACCACAGGGCGGCGAAGAATACGCTGGGCAGCAACATGATGCAAACGACCCAGTCGATCATGTTGTTGTTGGCGGGCCCGGTGGTGACGCCTTCGTAGTCGCGCAGGTTGATGGTTTCGGGTTCGCGCGGGAAGAAGAAGATCCGCCAGGTGCGCGTGAGCCGGACCCGGCCGCGCTCGTCGCGCGTGAAGTCGAGCCGGTCGTAGGTGCCGAGCACAAAAGTGAGCAGCACGCTAAAGAAGAACCACGGCACCAGGAAGGACTTCCACTGCCCGGTGGAAGCCGCGCCGGCCAGGTTGGCCGCCAGGGTGATGCCCTGCCAGATCAGGTAAAGGTTCCGCCGCCGCTCCAACGGCCAGCCCGCTTCCCAGGTCTTGTGCACTTCCTCGAAAACCTTGACCGGCCGCTTGCCCGTTTCCAGATTGAAGCCGCAATGGATGCAGATGGCGGCAGCCAAGGGCAACTCCCTCCGGCAATCCGGACACGGCTTCGCGTCCGGAGCGACAAAGCGATACATCGCGTCGTCTTCGTCTTCTGCGTTGGCCGGCTTACCCTGGGCCAGCTCGGGCGGCGTCTTCGGCAGAGGATTGCCCGGCCCGGCTGCCTGGGCCGGCTGCGGGGCGGAGATGGCGCGGTACGAATCTTCAAAGACAGCTCCCGCGTTAGCCGGCGGCGCCGTGACTTTTGCCGGCTGTTTGCTGGAAGGCGGAGAAGTGTTCTTGGCCCGCTGCTTCTCGCCCGGCGGCGAACCACTTTTCGCCGGCTGCTTCTGGGCCGGTGCAGCCGCGCCGGGTTTCTTCGCCGGCTCGATCACCTCGCAATAGACGCCGCAAGCCGGGCAGCGGACCTTGCGCCGCGGAAAGTCGTCCGGCACGCTGATGCGCTGACCGCAACCGTGGCAGGAGATGGAGATGCTCAAGGCGCGTACTCTTTTGGTCCAGCAGAGACAACTCAGGCATTCTAGCAATAGTCACATCGCCAGGTAACACCGCCACTTCTGGGTGTGGTGGCGGTATTACTCATCATCACAAGCTCTCTCAGCGCAAATGGTTAGAATGAGCAGCCGAGTCACTCCGCCAGACCGCCACCGCTTGATAGGGCCGAAACGAAGAGATGCATGCGGGGAAAATGGTCCGGGTTGTTTGCCAGTTTGCCAAGTTCGTGGCCAGCCGTGGCAAACAAGTCTTGCGTTGCAAAGCCACGCTGAGAACTCACTTACAAAGTCATTAAGGTCATGTTTGCCAGTTTGCCAACGGTCACGGGGGGCGGGATCTGGAACGTCCGCGAATGTCCATAGTCCGCCCGCCAAGCACTTGGCGAACCATGGCGAAGTTCGAGAAACTTCTCAAATTCTTGCCGAAACAATCGAAATCGCGATGATGGTAACAACCATTTGTGCATTTGTGCATCCAAGGTTCTTGCACAAGATCTTTGGGCGATCTTCCCGGTTCGCCTTCCGGGTCCATGCGTCCGCCCGAAAGGTGCGTGTATCCGAAGCGAGCTACCTAGCCGTGCATCATCTTGCAGCATTGTGAATTCTCATTAATCTGTCCGCCAATTGACCTGGCGGTCTATGGCGGTCTTGAAGAATTTCCGAAAAATCCGGCTGAGCCGGGCAGATTGCTCTTGGCAGAAGCAACACCAGTTGACCCTTACCGCCCGCCAATCCCATATCCCATTGGCTGAGCCAGCCTTGTTGGGGGTCTACGCACGGTGGCCAACTTGCCCGCCTTCGAGAGTTTTCTGGGGATTCTGTGCTTTTCGGAGGCCATGTTGGTGGGCATCTTGCTATCCCTTTGGCCGTGTTGGCTACTTTCCGCGGCTCAGCCGCAGGCAAACGTAGTGAATTGCGTTACCCCGATCTCCGGGATAAAGTAGAGCGATGCTTACTGACCCGGTTCTTCGTTCGCAGGTCGACGCTCTTTGGGACAAGCTTTGGTCCGGCGGCCTTTCCAATCCACTCGACGCCATTGAACAACTCTCGTTCCTGATCTTCCTCAAACGGCTGGACGAGCGGGAACAGGATGCCGAGCGGGCCGCGCGGCTGCGCGGGAAGAAGTTTCACGCCATATTTCCCGACGCCAACCTGCGCTGGGCATACTGGACCCAGCTGCCCGCCGATAAGGCCCTGCGCCACGTAAAGGAGAAGGTCTTTCCCTTTATCAAAACGCTGGGCGGCGAGGGGGGCTCGTTCGCAGAGCACATGGCCAATGCCGAATTCAAGATCAACAAGCCCAGCCTGCTGATCGAAGCGGCCAAGGCCATCGACGACATGCATATTTCCAGCCAGAACCAGGACGTGCAGGGCGACCTTTACGAATATCTCTTAGCCCGGCTCAACACGGCAGGGCAAAACGGCCAGTTCCGCACGCCGCGGCACATCATCCGCATGATGGTCAAGCTGGCCGACCCCCGGCCCGGCGAGCGTATCTGCGATCCAGCCGCCGGCACCTGCGGTTTTCTCGTGGGCGCGTACCAGCACGTACTCGAAAGCAACACTCGGCCCGATAATCTCACCTACGACGAGGACGGCTATCCCCACCACCTGATCGGCGACCAGCTCGGTACCGACGAGCACAAGTTTCTCCAGATCAAGGCCCTGACCGGCTACGACAGCGATTCCGGCATGACCATGCTCCGCATCGGCTGCATGAACCTCATGCTGCACGGCATCGAGTCCCCCAACTTCCGCTACGCCGACACGCTGTCCAAGGGCTTTGATGAGGAGCGCCTGTACGACGTGGTGCTGGCCAATCCGCCGTTCAAAGGCGCCATCGATTCCGCCGACGTTAACCCGTCGTTGCCCGTCAGGTGCAAGAAGACCGAGATCCTCTTCCTGCATTTGTTCGCACGCCTGCTGGAAAATGGCGGCCGCGCGGCGGCGATTTCTCCCGACGGCGTTCTGTTCGGCTCGTCGCGCGCTCATGTGGATGTGCGCAAGAAGCTGATCGAGGAAAACCGGCTCGATGCCGTCGTCTCGATGCCCTCGGGCGTGTTCCGTCCCTATGCCGGCGTCTCCACCGCCGTCCTCGTCTTCACCAAGGGGGCCGTGACCGACAAAATCTGGTTCTACGACATGGAACACGACGGTTTCTCGCTCGACGACAAGCGGCAAAAGGTTCCCGAGAACGACATCCCCGACCTGCTTGAATGCTGGAAGAAGCGCAAGGACGTGAAGTTCCAGCAAAAGCGCGCTCAGCGCCTCGCCGACCTCCAAAAGCAAATCGCTCCGCTCAAAACGGACCGGCTGAACCACCACGCCACCATCCACCGGCTCAAGTTCGAGGAAGTGATCGCTGCTGACGGCAACGCGGAAAAGGCGCGGATTGCCCGCGAACAGGCCGAGACCGAGCTGGCGGAGCTGCAAGCGGAAATTGCCCCGCTGCAGCAGGAAATCAACCAGCTCGGCCGGCAGTTCTGGGTCAGTAAGGATCAGGTGAAGGCTAATAATTACGATCTGTCGGCGAGCCGGTATAGGCAGGCCGACCAGGAGGAGGTGTACTACGAAAAGCCGGAGGTAACGCTGGAAAGAATGCGGCTCCTGGAAAAGACTTCGTCCAAGCAGATTTCGGAGCTTGCCGAACTCCTGTAACCCGCGAGTTCCCGACGTGAAGTATCCGTCCGCTCGACTTGGAGATCTTTGTGAAGTGGTCCGCGGGTCGTCCCCGCGACCGAAGGGTGATCCTCGCTATTTCGGCGGGAGCATTCCTTGGGTAATGATCTCGG
>DASZFN010001018.1:0-1880 GCA_035939715.1 Gemmataceae bacterium
CGAGAAAATTGCCTCCACCACAGCCCGGGCGGTCGGCTTGCGCAGGGCCTCGGTCAGGAACGACATGGGCCCCGTTTGGTAACGGTCGAGCGCCTTGCGGAACAGCTGCTCCTTGTTCCCGAAGGCGGCGTAGAGGCTTGGCCGGTTGATCCCCATGGCCCTGGTCAGCTCCGGGAGCGTGGCGCCCTCGTACCCGCGTGCCCAGAACACCTCCAGGGCCCGGTCCAGTGCCTCATCCACGTCGAACTGTCGTGTGCGCCCCGAGGGCACGGTTACCTCCTTTAGAAAAAACGGAATGACATACCTAATAGACCCAACCTAAGCAGGTGACTTCCATTCTGCCCCAAACTTCACTAACTCCCAGCCCAAAGGGGCCACAACATAAGCTTCCAAGTCATCCCCCTCGCCGAGAAATATCACGTCGCCAGTTTCTGGGGTGTACGAATCAAACAACCCGCCAATGTTCTCGGCGAGGATGCTTTCGAATCGACTGGCCAAATCAACGCTTTCGACTTCGACAGCCAATATCTCTTGGTATTCGGCTGGAAACCTCGGGCCGCGTTTATCCACCAGCGAACATGGACGCCAACTCCCGTGAAGCTGATTCGGACGATAAACCACTGCTTTCATGCCTTTGGGCCCCATCATGACATCGCTCCGAGGTCTCCTAAGTATATCATCCGGTAAAAAAATGCTTTCGGCCCTTGACCGGCAGCGTCAGCCCCGTACACTTTCATTGTACCGATCAGTACATTTAACTCAAGTGAGGAGATCACCATGTCACGCAGCACACAGGAAAGACCCCTGGCAGGCAAGGTCGCGCTCGTCACCGGCGGCTCGCGCGGCATCGGCGCCGCGATCGCCAGGCGCCTGGCCGCGGACGGCGCCAGCGTCGCCGTCACCTACTCCAAAGGCGCTGACGCAGCGTCGTCTCTTGTCAAAGAGATTGAACGCGGCGGCGGCAAGGCGATGGCGATCCAGGCGGACGCCGCCGACGCCGATGCCGTTCGGAACGCCGTCGAACGGACGGTTACAACGCTTGGCCGGCTCGACGTGCTGGTGAACAACGCCGGCACGATCATTCCGGCGAAGGTCGAGGAGACGACGCTCGCGGACTTCGATCGCGTCTTTTCGGTCAACGTCCGCGGCACTTTCGTCGCGACGCAGGCGGCGCTCAGGCACCTGAAGCCCGGCGGGCGCATCATCATGATCGGCTCGTGCCTGGGCGAGCGCGTGTTCATGGCAGGCGCGGCGCCGTACTCGGCAACCAAAGGGGCCGTCAAGATGTTCACGCAAGGGCTGGCACGTGAGCTCGGAGCGCGCGGCATCACGGTCAACAATGTTCAGCCGGGGCCCATTGACACCGATCTGAACCCCGCCTCCGGCGAGTGGGCCCCGGGCCAGAAAGCGGCCGTTCCGCTTGATCGGTATGGACGCCCCGACGAGGTCGCGGCGCTGGTAGCGTTCGTGGCGGGTCCAGAGGCGTCTTTCATCAACGGCGCCAACCTGACAGTCGATGGCGGCATCAACGCCTGACCGCAAGTCGAAAGACCGGGGCTGAGAAACCTGGCCTTTTCTCGAATTAGAAGCCCATATCGAGGAGGGAAACCACATGATAGACACCAGTCGGCCGTTCGCCGAGAAGAAATTCACGGAGGTTAAGGGCCACCGGATGGCCTACATCGACGAGGGCGAGGGCGCCCCGATCGTGTTCGCGCATGGTAACCCGACTTCCTCCTATCTCTGGCGCAATGTGATGCCGGCCTGCCGGGGACTCGGCCGCCTCATCGCTTGCGACATGATCGGGATGGGCGATTCCGACAAGCTGTACCCCTCCGGCCCGGACCGCTACACCTATGCCGAGCAGCGCGACTTCCTCT
>DASZFN010001019.1:0-3486 GCA_035939715.1 Gemmataceae bacterium
GTTGCATAGCGTTCAGCCAATTCCTTCACGCGCTGGGTCAGAGCCTGGCTGATGCGGTCCATTTCACCATGGATGGTTGCATCGAGGGAGGCGAGCCATTTGCAGTCTACTACCAGCGCCTGGATCTCGGCCTCGTTGAGCGTGGGGTATTTGGCGTAGGCCTTGGCGTCGGACTCAGCGGCTTTGACTGCGCGCTTCAGGTTGGTCTCCTGGTTGCTGAGCATCAGCCACGCATTGAGTACCGCGGCCTCCTCTTTGGCCTGATCGTCGTCTCGGATTGCGTCGAGACGTGCGGCGACGTTGGCCTTGTTCACCTTGTCCAATTCCGAGAAGAATCCTTCGTCGCCATCGTGCTCCTCCTCCAGGTCCGTCATTTGGGCAGCGACACTCTCCAACTCGGCCTCTAGCTTCGCGACGACCTCCTGCTCGGCGGCGAAGTAGCGAGCAACAATCAGGGACTTCGGCACGAGGTCGCAAGTCCAACCTCTGTCCACTTCCTTCCCCTTGTTGTTCTTCACCAGCACGCGGGCAGTCTCCGCCTTCCAGCCATCGGCGGCGATCAGGTAGCAATCGTCTTGCATCGTCTCGGCCCAATAGTCCATGAGGTGCTGGTACACGTCGTACTTGTCGATGAGCGGCTTGTCGCTGTAGTGGGCGAGGAGGTCTTCGGAAAGGGCAGCGATGACCTCCTTCGGATGACACCCAGCCCTCAATCCCTTCAGCGTGGCAGCGGTCCGCCTGCGCCATTTCGCAAATAGAGCGTTCATGCTCTTGATGAAGGAGACGAACTCCGGGTGTTCATAGATGGCAGGCTTGATGGCCGACTTATCCACGGCGAGGTCGAGGTAGCCGGGGCGATTGTCCCTGAACAGCGTCTGCCGAAGCTGCGGACAAACATCCCAGTAGCTCTGGAGGGCGTCCACATCCGCGGCGGGGATGCCGCCACGCAGGTGACCCTCGATGTCCTGGATGTCCTCCGCCTGCTGGCTATCGATATATCGCGGAATGTTCAGGTTGAAGTCGTTCTTCTCGATCTCCTCGAAGCCGACCATCCGGGAGTACTTCGGCAACTCCAGCCGGCGATTGAAGACATCGACGATCTTGTGGATGTCCATGGCGCGGAGGCGGTTCTTGTTGCCGTCCTTGAGGAAGCCGGCGCTGGCGTCGATCATGAAGATGCCTTTGCGGGTGTGAGCGTCCTCCTTGTCGATAACCACGATACAAGCGGGAATACCGGTGCCGTAGAAGAGGTTGGCCGGCAGGCCGACGATGCCGGTGATGTAACCCCGGCGAATCAGGGCGCGGCGGATATCGGCCTCGGCGTTGCCACGGAACAGGACGCCGTGCGGCAGAATGCAGGCGCCTTTGCCGTTGCTTCTGAGGGAGCGGACGATGTGCAGGAGGTAGGCGTAGTCGCCCTGCCTGTCGGGCGGGGCGCCGAAGTGCTGGAAACGGCCGTGACGGTCGTTGAGCGGATCGATGCCCGTGCGCCAGCGCTTGTCGCTGAAGGGCGGATTGGCGATGACGTAGTCGAAGGTCTTGAGGTCCGCGCCTTCCAGGAATTTCGGGTCGGTGAGAGTGTTGCCCTGCCGGATGAGCGCCTCGGGGTGGTTGTGCAGGATCATGTTCATCTGGGCCAGGCCGGCGGTTGCCGCGTCTTTCTCTTGCCCATAGAGCGTGACCTTCGCGCGGGCCTCATCGCCGACCTTCAGCAGCAGGGAGCCCGAGCCGCAGGTGGGGTCGTAGACGGTGGTGTTGCTGGCCGTGGCCGCGGCGCCGATGCCGACGATCTTGGCTATGACGCGGCTGACCTCGGCGGGGGTGTAGAACTGGCCCTTGCTCTTGCCGCTCTCGGTGGCGAAGTGGCGCATGAGGTATTCGTAGGCATCGCCGAGGATGTCATCGCCCTCGGCGCGGTTCTTGGAAAAGTCGAGCGCTTTGTTTTCGAAGATGGCGATCAGGTTGGTGAGGCGGTCCACCATTTCCTTGCCGCTGCCGAGTTTAGTGGCGTCGTTGAAGTCGGGCACGCCGGAGAGATTGTTGGCGTTGGCCAAGGGCGCGACGATCTTCTTGTTGATCTGGTCGCCGATATCGGGCTTGCCCTTGAGGGCGACCATGTCCTTGAAGCTGGCGCCAGGGGGGACGACGATGGACGCGTACGGTTTGCCCGCGTATTGGTCGCTGACGTACTTGATGAATAGCAGGATGAGGACGTAGTCCTTGTACTGGCTGGCGTCCATGCCGCCACGGAGTTCGTCGCAACTGGACCAGAGGGAGCTGTAGAGTTCAGACTTCTTGAGCGCCATGATTCTATTGAACCTTCAGCCCAAGGCCACCAACGTATTGGGAGCCGAAGAACCCCCGTATGTTGCAGTGGGCCGCACAGGACGTTTTCGACCTTGAGAATGCCTATTGTCTCGCACATTTGCAGTCCAATCGTTGCGTCGTTGGATTCACAGTACTCTGAGTTTGATGCCGTCGTTCGGCGCGTGCACCAGATCCTGTTTCGTACCCAAGTACCGCTCGGTGGTTTGCACCGACGCGTGGCCCAGCAGCAACTGGATCTGTTCAAGCTCACCGCCGGCCCCGCGGCACATTTTCGCGCATGACCTCCTCAGGTCGTGGGGGGCAATTCCTGGCACGCCAGCGGCCGCGGCGTAGGGCCGCAGGAGCTGCCAGACAACTTTCTCGCTGAGTGCCGCGGCCTTGACGTTGCCGCCGCGATCCACTGCTCGAAAGACGTGGCCGTCCGTGACGCTGGCAGCGGACGTCCATGCGTCGGTCGCCACCTTCGTCCAGGTCGGCATGGGGACAGTACGTACTCGGCCGTGTTTCCCGACCAAGTCCACGATGCACCAACGCCCGTCGCGCTGTTGCACGTGCCTCACCGTGAGCGCTGCGACCTCGGACCGGCGAAGTCCGCAGCCGAGGAGCACCGCCAGGATGGCCCGATCGCGCAGGCCCTTATTGGTCATGACGTCGGGCGCGTTGAGAAGGGCCTGCGCCTGCTTCGCCGTCAGCCAGTTTCCCAAGCGCACGCCCTTCGATGCCACGCCCTTCACCCTCGTGATCCCGGCAGCCAACTCCGGCGCCAGCAGCCCGTTGTCGGCAGCCTCGACCGCCAGCTTGCGCACTGCGGTGATCCGCACGTTGATCGAGACCGCGCCCAGCTTTCGGGCCTCGAGGGCCACACGCCAGGCGGCGACGATCGCTTTCGTGAAGCCCAGCCAGGGAGTGGACGCTGTCGAGCACGAGCGCCTGGAGCCTGCTCCACTCCGCCGCTCTGCCTACTACGCTAAGTCATTCATTTAGAGCCTCTTAATGGGGATTATCGGTAGCCATATGGACACTACCTCGACGCGACGGAAACATCAAGCTTCAAAGGTGTGTAAGCGGCTGGTTGGCGATCCAACCCGGCTAGCGCTAGCGCCTCGGATGTTTCACGCGCTGGGCGCGATCCGTGTTGTCAGCAGGGCTTGCAGGGCG
>DASZFN010001020.1:0-5496 GCA_035939715.1 Gemmataceae bacterium
GACCTGGTTTGGGACTTCCGATTTGCCAGCACCAGGCAACTGGCCCATCACGACATTTTCAAAATGCCCAACGGCAATGTGCTCATGATCGTCTGGGATAAAAAGTCGCCGGAGGAAGCCGTGGCCGCCGGGCGGCGCCCCGAAACTGTGGGCCAGAGCCAGTTGCTCGTGGACTGCATCTACGAAATCCAGCCGACCGGCAAGACGACCGGCAAGGTCGTTTGGGAATGGCACGTCTGGGATCATTTGATTCAAGACCACGATTCGTCCAAGGCGAATTTTGGCGATGTCGGTGCCCATCCGGAACTTGTCGATGTCAATTTTGGTGAAGGCGCCATCGCTTCAATAGTTGCCAAAAAGGCAGAGCTCGAGAAGCTGAAGTCGATCGGTTATGTAGGCTCGGCGAGCCCGGGACAAAAGCCTGCCCCCGTTCGCGCCGACTGGATGCATAGCAACGCCGTAGCCTATAACGCTGAGCTGGACCAGGTCCTTCTTAATGTTCTCGAGTTCAACGAATTCTGGATCATCGACCACAGCACGACCACGGCCGAGGCGGCCGGACATACCGGAGGAAAGCACGGCAAGGGTGGCGACCTTCTGTATCGTTGGGGAAACCCGCGTGCCTATCGCGCCGGCACAGCTAAGGACCAGAAGCTCTTCGGGCAACACAACACACACTGGATTCCCAAGGGCTATCCCGGCGAGGGACACTTGCTCATTTTTAACAATGGACGCCGCCGCATCGGCGGCGCTTACTCGTCGGTGGATGAACTGGTTTTGCCGGTCGCTCCAGACGGGCAATACGAACACGAGGCGGGAACAGCCTATGGGCCTGATAAACCGGTATGGAGCTATGCGGCGCCGAAGCGTTGGGAATTCTATGCCGAATTCATTTCCGGAGCCAACCGGCTGCCGAATGGAAACACGCTTATTTGCTCCGGTCCGAACGGAACGATCTTTGAAGTGACTCCCGATAAGGAAATTGTCTGGAAATACGTCAACCCGGTTCGGGCCACCGCGCTGGGCGCCCCTGTCAGTCGCCTCAGGCTCGTCGAGGTGATGCCCGCAATGACCCGTAAGATGCTGAAACTCACGGACGAACAGAATAAGCAACTCGACGCCTTGCAGCCGGAATTTGAATCAAAGCTTGCCAGTATTTTCAGCGAAGAGCAGAATAGGCAACTCAATGAGCCCCCAAAGGGCACGGCCCCTGGCGGACCCACCGCTGCGCCCCAGGCAATTCGTATTCTTCCGGCCTTCGTCGAGAAAATGCTAAAGATAACGCCTGAGCAGAAGAAGATTGTCGATGGGCTGCGAAAGGATGCGGAGGCGCGGCTAGAAAAGATCTTCACGGCCGATCAGGCGAAGCAACTCAAGGAGATTAGTTCTGTCTTTGTCAACGCCTGGGGGCCGGCCGGGCCGCCGAACCTGGGAAACGCCGTCTACCGAAGCTATCGCTATGCCGCGGATTACCCCGGGCTCAAGGGGAGAGACTTGAAGTCGGGGAAGACCGTCGAGGAACTTCAAGCCGTACCGGGGAACTAGCTGATTGGTAGGGAATTTCGCCTGCGTGCCCCGACTTTCTCGTGAGGTTGCCGGCCCGCGGTCAGTTGGCCCAGAAACGCGCCGCACGCAAGGCGACAAGGGGGCCGCATCCTACCGCGCAGCTTGCTTCAAGAGAGCTGCAAATGCCTTGTCGTCAATGTCGGCTGTCTTGGCGACCTTGATGTGCCGGACGAACTTCCCTTGACCCCGGAGAAGTCCTTTTGGGTCCTTCAGGGCGGAGCCTCCGAAAAACCCGAACTGAACATGATCAGGTGCAGAGTAGACGTAGGCAACGGGAGCCCTTCCGTTCAGCCAGCACCCGTTTCCCCACTTGACGGATTCCTCAAGGTGAGGAGCCACGCGCCCCACGAGTTTCCGTAGGGCTCGAATGACGGTCTGGTTCCTCCGGACTTGGTCAGCAAAGTACTCGTCGAACGTCGCGTAGGCCTTCATCTTCATCGTTGAGGCTTCCTTCGTCCGTAGGTTGAAGTCAGTGCCTAACGTATGAGTTCAGTTGATAGCCATCAACGTGGCAGGGGCAAGCGAATGACCGCCATTGTAGAGCTGCTGCGGAGCCATCCTGAAATCGCCCTGTTCGCCGCCCTGTCGGTAGGCTTCTTCGTGGGCAAGCGGAAGCTCGGCACGTTTTCGCTCGGCACGTCCGCAGGCGTACTTCTTGCTGGCGTGGTGATCGGCCAAGTCGGCATCCCGATCCCGGCGCTGCTCAAGTCGGTTTCCTTCGCACTGTTCATCTTTGTGGTCGGGTATAGAGTCGGTCCGCAGTTCTTTCGCGGCTTGAAGGGAGAGGGCCTGCGCCTGGCTGCCCTTGCCCTGATGCTGTCTGTTAGCGGGCTGGTGACCGCCTATGTGGCGGCCCGGCTGCTCGGCTACGACAAGGGGACGGCGGCCGGGTTGCTCGCCGGCTCGCTGACCCAGTCAGCCATTATCGGCAGCGGCGGCGACGCCATCGCCCGGCTCGACGCCGACCCCGAGGCGAAGCGGCTGCTCAACGACAACCTCTCCGTGGCCTACGCCGTCAGTTACCTGTTCGGTACCGCCGGCGTGGCCTGGTTCCTGTCCCGAGTCGGCCCGCGCTTGCTGGGCGTTGACCTGGCCGTCGCCTGCGCGGCGCTGCAGCAGGATAGCGCCGCGGACGGCGACGCGGAACCGAGCGAAATCCCGGCGCGCGGTCCGTTTTTGATCCGGGCGTTTCGGGTGCAGGGCCCGCCCTGGGCAGGGACCACGGTCGGCGAAGTCGAAGGCGTCCACTTCGGACGCCTGCTGATCGAGCGCGTCCGGCACGAAGGGAAGCTCTTCGAAGCCGATTCGGATTCAGTCATGTACGTCGGCGACACGCTGGCGCTAGCCGCCAACCACGACGAACTGTTTCCGCTGCTTAAAGCCCTCGGAGAAGAGGTGGACGACCCGGAACTGCTCGCTTTCCCGCTGGAGACCCTGCACGTGGTCGTCACCAGCAAGGTGGCTGACGGCCAGACGCTGCAAGGATGGCTGCGAGACCACGGCCGCGGCGTGAGCATCACCCGGCTGACCCGCTCAGGCCGGGACATGCCGCTGACCCCAGGCCGGCACTTGCACCGCGGCGACACGCTGTCTCTGGTCGGCCCAAAGCGGCACGTGGAGCGGGCGGCCCAGGCACTGGGTTACGCAGACCGGCCGGCGGCGGATGTGGACACCATTTACGTCACCCTGGGCATCGCGCTTGGCGCCCTGATCGGTGTCCCGGTCTTGTCGCTGGCGGGGGTCTCCGTCGGGCTGGGCGCTGCGGGCGGAATCCTGCTCGCGGGGCTGGTCTTTGGCTGGTTGCGCTCGCGCTACCCGACATTTGGGCGTTTCCCCGTGCCGGCGATGTGGGTGTTCGAGGTGCTGGGGCTGCACCTGTTCCTGGCGGCGGTGGGCATCAGTTCCGGGCCGGCATTTATAAGCGGGCTCACCGCGCGGGGCGCTGGCTTGCTGCTCGCGGGCGTGGCCGTGACTCTGCTGCCACACGCGCTGACGTTGCTCGCAGGCCAGCGCCTGTTCCCGTCGTTGCACCCGGGTGTGCTGCTCGGTGCTTGCGCTGGCGCCGGCGTGTCATCGTCAGCGCTCGCGGCGCTAGAGGAAGCGGCGCAAAGCAAGGTCCCGGCGCTGGGCTACAACGTGCCCTACGCGGTTGGCAACACCCTGCTAACCCTGGCCGGGCCGGCCCTGGTCGCTCTGATCCCGTAACCTCGGTCGCCAGGGCGGGAAGACCCCGCCTCCACACTTCTCTGACGACAAACTCGCTGGCTCTTTGGCCGAAGCTGCGAATGCTAACGCCTCACCACACCGGACCGAGGGGAGAACCGGGCGACCAACGCGGTTGGCATTGCCGGTCGGACACCTACAGCCGTAACATACACAGGTCCTGTGGTTGCGGAGGTGCAAACCGTGGCGCAAATAACCCTAAAAAGCCTTGAAAAACGTATCGCGGCCCTGGAAAAGGGCATGGCGGAGTGGCTGCGCGCGCAAGCAACACCGGGCCAGTGGAAAGATTGGCGCAGGCAGTCGGAAGCTTTGTGCCGAGCCAGATCTCCGAAGAAGTCGATGCCGCGGGGCGAAAGATCCGGGAGGCCGATCGTCGTAAGTCCAAGGCATGATGTGGGAGGCGGTTGCCTTGCTGCGGGCCGTTTTTTCCGCACCGGTTTTCGCAACGCGCTTCCCGCCATGGTCAGGTCCCAGGATACAACTGGTTCGTGGCAAGCTCGACCTGCTCGCGATCGTCGTGGAAGCTTGCGGTGAAGAACTGCAGGCAGCCGGCGAATCCCAGCATGGGGTAGGGAAGGCGGACGGTGTGTGAAAGCAACCCAGCAGGGCCAGTCCCTCTGCTCCGTGCCGTCGGTGAGGCGCAAGCGAACTTGTGCATATCGGACGGGAATGTTTGCGGTTCCGACGCCCGAACCGATTGCCCGCGGGGCGGTGGACAAGTCCACTCCAATCTGCGCCGCCAGAACTTCGGAAAAGACGGTGTCGTCGGCTGCGGTGTCGAGGACTGCGTCGCGCACCCGGCTGCCGGCAGGTCCTACGACGGTAACGGCGACTAAAACGCGAGGTCGCACCCACCTGCCGCCCAATGGTATGACGGCATGGCTCATGGGCACGGCGCGATAGGCAAACTTGAGACTCATAGCAGAAGGGACGAGCCTGTCGGCGGCACGTAGCTTCCCACGACCTGGCTCGGATCGATGCCGGACGCCAGGAGTTGATCTTCAAGCTCCTGCTCGGAATCGGCACTGGCGAGAATACGGGCGCCGTCCAGGCTGAAGGCAACATAGCGTCCCGCGTATTTGGCCAACTCATCGGCCGGAAACTGGCCACAGTTTTTGACGTATTCGGCTAAATCTGGCGGCCCAGAGGCTTGGACTCCGGCTTTCATGTTCGAGGCTCCCAGGGAGTGACTGATCCCTGAACCATAGCACTCCGGGAAAGGAAAGGCGATAGCGAAATCATGCGCCGCGCACCGCGACGGGAACAACCTGCGCGGCAGAACTGAACGCCGTCGGCAGCGCCCGGGGCATATTCTCCAAAAGTTTATGGCAAGCAAGGCGAACCGTACGTAGAGTGGGTCATTCCTGCTCCTGGTGCATGCTATTTTAGCGATTCGACTTGCTTTTTTCTTTGTTTGTCGATGCGGCCGCGGGCCATTCGACTAATTCACAGAGTTGGCCAGGACTGATGGTCGTCGATTGCCAGCGGCCAGACGAGTGCGGCCACTGCCTTTTCACAAATCCGGAGAAGCCATGAAATTCGCATGCCTGGTTTACCATGAACACAAGGACACCATTTCCGAAGCAGAGCTGTCAGCGATTGTGGCGGAGTGCCAGGACGCTGCTGCCTGGAATGAGGGCATCAAGAAGGCAGGACGTCATGTTTTTACTTCCGGCCTTCAAGGCCCTCGAACGGCAAGGACGGTAC
>DASZFN010001021.1:0-5961 GCA_035939715.1 Gemmataceae bacterium
TTGCCCGCGGCCGGCGCAAGCGCGTCGAGGCGACCTTGCATCGCGCCACGCTCGACCGCGCCCGCGTCATGATGACGTCCGAACAGCTCGCCGCTTTCGACATCGCCCGCGAGCCGCTGCAACTGCAGAGGGCATACGGCAGCACTGCGTTTGGCCGGGCGTGCCTGGCGGCGCGGCGGCTGATTGAGGCGGGCGTTCGCTGCGTCGAGGTGACCCTCGACGGCTGGGACAGCCATACCAACAATCACGCGATCCAGCGGGAGCGCGTCGCCATACTCGACCCCGCATTCAGCACGCTTGTTCGCGATTTGAAGGATCGCAAGTTGCTTGATAAGACGGTCGTTCTCTGCACCGGCGAGTTCGGACGCACGCCGAAGATCAATCCTGCGGGTGGACGCGACCACTGGACCAACGGCTTCAGCTTGGCCCTGGCGGGCGGTGGCATTCGGGGCGGTCTGGCTATCGGCGCTACAGATCCAGAAGGACATGGGGACCCTGTAGAGCGCACCAGCGTGGCCGACATTCACGCCACCATACTTACTGCGCTGGGCGTGGACCCGGCCAAGGAAGTCATCACGCCCGTCAAGCGCCCCATCAAGTTCACCCAGGGACAGCCGTTGGGGAAGCTCCTGAGTTGAAGCCCGCATATGGGTGATTAGTGGGCGGTTCCGGTCCCCAAGGACACGGAATCGCTGCTGAGTCTACGCTGGAGAATATGTTGGTCGCGCTTGTGTCAGTTCCCTGTACACCTCAAGTTCGCTTTCACTGAAAAAGCGAACTCGGCTAGCAATGACCGTTGCAATTGTGTCGGAGTACGCGTCGTTGCCTCCGACTTGCAAGCTTCTGTCGCGGGCATGCGCATCGGCTCATCGGAAGGACGACAGCCCCCATTTGCTGCCATTGACACAGTGAATCCTTCCGCCTTTGGGTGCCAAGCTGCCCATCGGCCCCGTGCATGAGCGTTGCCCGGCCCGTGAAATAGCTGTTATCTCCGGCTTTACCGCCCTGAGCGAACGCCTGGCCGAGCGGGGGCCCGAAGGCGTCGAGGAGCTAACGCAGGTGCTCAATGCGTATTTCGGCCAGCTCATCGACCTCATCACCGCTCATGGGGGAGATGTGGTCAAAATTCGCCGGGGATGCCCTCCTGGCCTTTTGGCCGCAAGGCAACGTTGTGCACCAACTGTGCACCAGGGGTTGTTCGCGCGAAGGGTGATTTCAGGCGTAAGCTTTGTAGCTTACGCCAAGCAGGCACAAAGTGAAAACGGAGAGGGCGGGATTCGAACCCGCGGTGAGGCAAGCCCCACACCGGTTTTCGAGACCGGCCCATTCGGCCGCTCTGGCACCTCTCCGAGCGCGACAATCCTGCTGACACTGGCAGCAGTATTTTAGCAGTACCGGGGGCGGCGAACAATGTAGCCGGGGACAGGCCTTGCCGGCTCTTATAGCTCTGCAGTTCTCACCTTGCGGCCCTCGATTCGCAATTTGCCCTCGGCAAACAGGCGAATCGCCTCCGGGTACGCCTCGCATTCCTCTTCAAAGACGCGCGTCGCCAGCGTCTCGGCCGTATCGCTGTCAAAAACCGGCACTGTACGCTGCAGGATGATGGGCCCATGGTCGTACTGGTTGTCCGCGAAATGCACGGTGCAACCGCTGAGCTTCACGCCATATTCCAGGGCCGCTTCGTGAACCCGGTGCCCGTAGTAGCCCTGGCCGCAAAAGGCGGGAATAAGTGACGGGTGAATGTTCAGCACGCGGCCCAGGAAGTCGTCCGGCACTTGCAGGAGTTGCAAGAATCCAGCCAGGCATACCAGGTCCGCTTTCGCCTGGCGACATCGCTCGAATATGTGAGCGCTGAAGGCTTCACGGTTCGCATACTCCTTGCGCGAGACCACGGCCGCAGGGATTCCCGCAAGTTGTGCGCGCGTCAAGCCGTAGGCATCGGAGCGATTCGAGATGACGAGCACTACTTGAGCGCGCAGCCGGCCGTCCTTGATCCGGTCCAGAAAATTCTGCAACGTCGTGCCGGCGCCGCTCAGGAGCACAGCCAGGCGAATCACATCAGCCATTGCAATCCATCCTCAAACAGCTACCTTGTCCCAGGCTGCCACCCAGCCCAGAGCCAGGCCGACATATCGGCTCGCCCGCGGCAAACGCGCGGCGACTTCTTCGGTAACCACAAGCGTTTGTTCGCTCGCCAGGACCAACCCCGCGGCCGCCGCCGCACGGAGATACTCGGCAGTCGTGCGGTGATAAGTTACGATCGGCCGCCGCACGCCGGTCTCCGGATCGATGAAGCGGGCGCGCTGGCCGGCGGCCGTTCGCTCTGGGTGCAGGGCAGATAGCACCAGCCGGCCGCCGGGACCAAGAACGCGCACGGCTTCTGCCAGGAGTGCGGGCAAATCGGCAATGTGTTCGGCGACCAGGCCGGCCACAATCAAGGCAAAGGCTTCATCGGGGAACGGCATGGCAGCCGGGAGGAGGTGCGGCAGCCACTCCACCGGAAAGCCGTCAAGTTTACGGCGCGCAACCGCCATCATTTCCGGGCTTTGATCCAGCGCCGTGACGTGGGCGCCGGCCCTGGCCAGGGCCAGTGTATGCCGGCCTGTCCCGCAGCCCAGGTCAAGGACCCGCCGCCCCGCAACCGGACCGAACAATGCCGCCACGGCCGGCCCTTCGAGTGGGATGAGTGGGTTGCCGTCATCTTCGTAACAGGCGGCCCAGGCGGCATAGCCGTCGCGCACAGATAATACGTCAGCCGACTCCCGACCCAGATCCAAATTTCTCCTCCGCTCGAAATGCGCGCACTCCTGTAGGGCCATTTCGCGGCCAACGCCGGAAGTCAGCGGCTCGCGTCGCAGTAAGCTACCACGCTCACTCATCTGCCGGAATTCGCGGCCCTCTGATAAAATATGATTTTCTTCCCACGCCGTGAGGTTGGTTCAATGCCTTTCGACAAGGTTAACACGCAAGTCGATTTCCCCGCGCAGGAGCGCGCCGTTCTGGAATTCTGGGAGCGCATTCAGGCATTCGAGCATCTCCGCGAAAAAAATCGCGGCAAACCAAGGTGGTCCTTTCTGGACGGGCCGATCACGGCCAACAACCCCATGGGTGTGCACCATGCCTGGGGCCGCACTTACAAGGATGCTTACGAACGTTTTTTCGCCATGACCGGGCATGACGAGCGCTATCAGAACGGCTTCGATTGCCAGGGGCTGTGGGTCGAAGTGGAGGTTGAAAAGGAGCTCGGTCTCAAATCCAAGCGCGATATTGAAAACCTCGTTCCAGGCAACCGCTTTGCCAGCATCGACAAGTTCGTGCAAGCCTGCAAGGCGCGCGTGGACAAATTCGCGCGCAGGCAAACCGAGCAGTCCATCCGCCTCGGCTACTGGATGGATTGGGATCGTGACGAGGACTGGCAGAAACCGCCCGACCAGCGGCGCAGTTACTTCACGATGTCGGACGAAAACAATTACACCATCTGGAGCTTCCTCAAGAAGTGCCACGAGCGCGGCCTGGTTTATCGCGGCTACGACGCCATGCCCTGGTGCCCGCGCTGCGGCGTGGGCATCAGCCAAATGGAGATGCACGAGGGCTATCAACTCGTCGCGCATCGTGCACTCTTTGTTGCTTTTCCACTGCGCGGACGGCCGAAAGAGAATTTGCTGATCTGGACAACGACTCCCTGGACGCTGACCAGCAACGTGGCCGCGGCCGTGAATCCGGAGTTGAAGTATCTCAAGGTTCGCCTGCGCGAGCAGTTTTATTATGTCGCCAAAGGGGCCTTCACGGCGCACCGGCTGGAAGAGCAGTTCAAACGCAAGGAATGGTTGGAAGGCGTTCCCAAGCTAAAGACATTGGAACAAATCTTCAAGGAGAAGGCGGGAAAGGACAGTTACGAAGTTGTCGGCGAGGTAGCCGGCGCCGACATGATCGGCTGGGAATACCAGGGGCCCTTTGACGAATTGCCCGCCCAGGCCCATCCCGGGGGTTATCCCGCGGAAGTCGCCGCTGCCGCGCACCGGCAGGGCTGGGGATCCCAGCAACCCGCACGACAGATTCATCGTGTCATCGCCTGGAAGGACGTCGGCGAGGCGGAAGGCACTGGCATCGTGCACATCGCCCCGGGCTGCGGCGCCGAGGACAACGAGCTGGGCCGCGAGCAACACCTGGTTGCGGTTGCTCCGCTGGATGAGAGCGGAGTATTCCTGCCTGGTTTTGGGGAGTTGGAAGGCAGGTCCGCAGTGGACCAGGCCACCACGGACCAGATCCTTGCGAACCTGAAGCAGAAGGGCATCTTGCTGGAGGTGGAGCGTTACCCGCACAACTATCCGCACTGCTGGCGCTGCAAGACGGAACTGCTCTTTCGCCTGGTGGACGAATGGTTCATCAACATGTCGTGGCGCGAAGAGATCATGGACGTGGTCCGCCAGGTGCAGTTCCGGCCCGAGTCCATCAACGGCCAGGCGCGGGAACTGGACTGGCTGAAGAACATGGGCGACTGGATGATCTCCAAGAAGCGCTACTGGGGCCTGGCGCTGCCGATCTGGGTATGCAACAAATGCAGCCATTTTGAGGTCATCGGTGGACGCGAGGAGCTGAGGCAGCGTGCCGTGGCTGGCTGGAGCGATTTCGACAGCCATTCGCCGCACCGGCCGTGGATCGACCTGGTGAAGATCCGCTGCGCGAAGTGCGGCGGCGAGGCGGGCCGGATTTCGGATGTCGGCAATCCCTGGTTGGACGCCGGCATCGTGCCGTATTCCACGCTCGGTTACAACCGCGACCGTGACTACTGGGCACAATGGTTTCCCGCCGATTTCATCACGGAATCGTTCCCCGGCCAGTTCCGCAACTGGTTCTATGCCATCCTGGCCATGAGCACCATGATGACGGGTCAGGGGCCGATGAAGGTGGTGCTGGGCCATGGCCTGGTCCGGGATGAGCATGGCGAGGAGATGCACAAATCCAAGGGCAACGCCATTGCCTTCGAGGCCGCGGCCGATGAAGGTTGGACGGTGACATACCCGGACGGCCGGCGCGAGGCCAAGCCGCCTATGGGCGCGGACCTGATGCGCTGGATGTTTTGCCGCCAGAATCCGGCCAGCAACATCAATTTCGGTTCCGGGCCCGCGGAGGAGCTGCGCAGCAAGTTCACGCTGAAGTTGTGGAACACCTATTCGTTCTTCTGCACCTACGCGCGCCTGGACGGTTTTGAGCCAACCGCACCGCTGGTGCCGGTTGCGAAGCGCCCGGACCTGGACCGGTGGATTCTCTCGGACCTGCAGCTCCTGGTGCAAACGGCACGCAAGGAATTCGAGGCGTACAACGTGATGGCCTTCTGCCTCAAGGCCGAACAGTTTGTCGATGATCGTTTAAGCAACTGGTACATCCGCCGCAACCGCCGGCGTTTCTGGAAGAGCGAAAAGGGCACCGACAAGCTCGCGGCATACCAGACGCTTTACACGGTTTTGACCACGTTCACCCGCCTGATCGCGCCGGTCATGCCCTTCCTCGCGGAGACCATCCATCAGAACCTTACCCCGCGTGCTGCTGGCTCCCGCTCGGAGAGCGTGCACTGGTGCGATTTTCCGCAGGTGGACCTCTCGCTCATCGACGCGGAGCTGTCGGCGGACATGGAGGCCCTGCTGCGCCTGGTATCCATCGGTTCGGCGGCGCGCAACACCATGAAGATCAAACGCCGCCAGCCACTGGCCGAAATGAAGGTGCAGCCCGCCGATGAGCGGGATCGCCGGGCCGTTGAACGCTTTGCAGAGCAGATTTGCGAGGAGCTCAATGTCAAGAAAGTGACCTTGCATGACCCGGCACAAGGTCCGCTGCTGCAATACGATGTGAAGCCGAATCCGAAGACGCTCGGACCGAAGCTTGGTCCACGTCTTAAGGAAGTCCAGGGCGCGCTGGCCGCGCTGGAGCCGGCAAAGCTGGCGGCTCTTCTCGACAGCGGCA
>DASZFN010001022.1:0-6629 GCA_035939715.1 Gemmataceae bacterium
TATCGACGAGCACTTTCTCCAGGTTGTTGCTCTCCTCGCCGACGGCAATCATCTCAACCACGTCGCGGGGGAAGTGCTTGCTGGCGGCAAGCGGCGCGGCCAACGGATCGCCGGAGCGGATATTTTCGGCGGACTTCTCAATCGCCTGAGTGAGGACCCGGTTGCCGGTGGAATCCTTGGCAATGCGCAGGGCTTGCAAGATCGGGATGCCGTTATGCAGCAGCGTGCCCAGGATGCGCGTGAAGCGCGACAGGGCGAAGTTCAGATAGATCTTGCCGGCGGCAGGGATGTGCAGCCGCAGATTATCGACACGCACCCGGCCGTTCTCGGTTCTGGCCCAGCGCCGATAAGCGATGCAGGCGAACACCACGAGGCCGGTCACCCACCACCAGTTGCCGATCATGAAATGGCTCGTGCCCATAAGAGCGCTGGTGATAAAGGGCAAATCGCCCTTCTCCTCCAGTTTTTTGAAGATGGGCTCGAAGCGCGGCACAAAACCGACCACGAGCACCACCAGCACGATCATGCCGACCACGGCCAGGAAGATCGGGTAGGCCAGGGCGCCGATGACCTTGGCCTTGAGGTCCTCCTGGTGCTCGGTAAAGTTGGCGATGCGTTCGAGGACGTCTTCCAGGAAGCCGCCCTCCTGGCCGGCGCGCACCATGCTCACGGACAGTTCGTTAAACGCGCGTGGATGGTGGGCCATGGCCTCGGCCAGGCTGGTGCCGTCGGCCACCTTGGCGCGGACCTCGCGGATCACCTCGGACAGGGCCGGCTGATTGTGCTGGCGCTCGAGGATATCGAGGCTGCGCAAGAGCGGCACGCCGGAACGCAGCAGGTCGGCAAGCTGCGAGTAAAACGTGGACATGTAGCGCGCCCGGATTTTGCGGCCGCCGCCGCCCCAGCGATGGCCGGCGGCGGATTTGAGGGGCGCAATCGTCACCGGGAAAAGGCCGCGCGCGTCGAGCATGGCCATGACTTCGCGTTCGCTGTTCGCCGTCAACGTGCCCTTGTTTCGTTGGCCGCCATTTCCCAAGGCTTCGTAACTGAATTCTGGCACAAGGTCCTCGATTGCAGATTGCAGGTCTAAGATTGCAGATCTAAAGAATCCGTCACTGCTTGGCCATATGAATCAGCTAATATCCCCTGCCGTCACACGCGCCACCTCATCGATCGTCGTAATCCCTTGCTGCACCTTCCGCCAGCCATCGCGACGCAGTGTGATCATGCCTTCCTTCAAGGCCTGATTGCGGATGGCCGAGGCGTTGGTGCGCTGGACGCACATCTCGCGGATGCTGTCGCCGGTGACCATCAGCTCGAAGATGCCGAGCCGGCCGCGGAAGCCGGTTTGCCGGCAGGCGCGGCAGCCGGCGCCTTTCCACAGTTGCACGACCTTGCCGTCGCGCGGGAAGTCACTCGGCACATCCTCGACCGGCAGCTCAAACTTGGTCTTGCAATCGGGGCAGATCGTCCGCACCAGCCGCTGCGCCAGCACGCCCTCGACCGTGCTCGACACCAGGAACGGCTCGATGCCCATGTCGATCAGGCGCGTGAAGGCGCTGGGCGAATCGTTGGTGTGCAGCGTGCTGAACACCAGGTGGCCGGTCAGCGACGCCTGGATGGCGCTCTCGGCGGTTTCCAGGTCGCGCATTTCACCGATGAGGATGACGTCGGGGTCGTGACGCAGGATGCTGCGCAGGGCGGCGGCGAACGTCAGGCCGATCTTGCTCTGCACCTGGATCTGGCTGATGCCCGCCTGCTGGTACTCGACGGGGTCTTCCACCGTGATGATCTTGAGCGTCTCCTCCTTGATCTCGTTCAGCGCGCTGTACAGCGTCGTCGACTTGCCCGAACCGGTCGGACCGGTCACGAGCATGATGCCGTGCGGCCTGTCGATCAGTTGCTTGAACGTCTTGTAGTGGTCCGGGGCCATCCCGACATTGGCGAGGTTAAATACCATGCGCGTCTTGTCGAGCAAGCGCATGACGATGCCCTCGCCGTGCACCATGGGGATGATCGAGACGCGCACGTCGATCTCATGCCCCTGCACGCGCATCTTGATGCGGCCGTCCTGCGGCAGGCGTTTCTCGGCGATGTTCAGGTGGGCCATGATCTTGAGACGGCTGATGATCGCAAGCTGGAAGCGGTTGATCTCGGGCGGCAGGATCTGCGTCTGCAGCAGGCCGTCGATACGGTAGCGAATGCGCAGCTCATTCTCGCCCGGCTCGATGTGGATGTCGCTGGCCCGCTCATTGGCCGCTTCCATCAGGATCTCATTCACCAGCTTGACGACCGACGCCTCCTGGGCCATTTTGCCCAGTTCGCTGTCGTCGGTCTCCAGCTCTTCGAGCAGCTCGACGCCGTCGTTGGCGCGCTCTTGCATCAAGGAGCTGACGGTCTCGCCGCCGACGCCGAAGTGGGTCTTGATGAGACGGGCAATCTCGCGCGGACTTGCCAGCACGGGGATGACGTGAAGTCCGGTGACCGTTTGCAATTCGTCGAGGGCATAAACATCGAACGGATCGCCGGTCGCCACCACCATGCTGCCATTCTCGCGCGACAGCGGCATGAGCGTGTGCCGGTGCACCAGCCGGAGCGGCATGGTCTGGAGCGTCTCCGGATCAACAACCCGGTTCGACAGGTCAACCAGCTCCATGCCGAGTTCCTCGGCCAGCAAGGGCAGCACCACCTCTTCCTTGACGAAGCCTTTTTCGATAAGGATTTCGTGGACCGGCTTCGAAGGCGTCGCGGCCTGCGCTTCTTTGACGCGCTCCCGGTTGGCCTCGGTAAGAAGGCCTTTCTTCATCAAGGTTTGAAGCAGTTGCATGCGAGCCTCGAAGTAGGTGAGTGGTGAGTGGTGGGTTGGTGAGTGGTGGGTTGCCACTCACCACTGACCACTCACCACTGACCACTCACCACTCTTTAAACCCGGTAAATTATGAAAAGTAGTGTATGCCGGCTTTCTCCATCGTACACGAGCCTCCCGTGGCAGAAAGCGCTATTTGCGTGGGATTTACGCTTTTGGCGAGTCTCCTTGGCCGCCAGCGGGTTAAAACTAATGGCTAGCGTATTTATCGAATAGGCAAGGCGACACGGATCTGCCGATAAGGAAAGGGATGCTTGCCGTATCTTTGTCCCAAAGGGGTAATCACGATGAGATCTTTCATCTGTCGGGGAGTTAGAAGCGGCTGGCTGTACGGTTTGAGCGGCGTGGCTGCATTTGCCCTGGCGCTTCCGGCTTTTGCGCAAGGGCTTGGCACCGGCTCCACAGGCGGGGGCGGCAGCGGTTCCAGCGGTTTTGGTCTGTCCGGAAGTACCGGAGGCGGGAGCGGCGGCGGCGGCAGCGGCTTTGGCCTGAGCGGTAGCGGCAGCTCCGGCACCCTGGGCATGAGCAGCAGTTCGGGCACCGGCTTTGGCACGGGGACGACCAGCTCGCCGTTCGGCAGCGGGACCGGGTCCGCCTTTGGCGGCAGCGGTACGGGAACCGGCAGCAGCACCGGCCAGTTCGGCGCCGGCCGCGGCGGCAGCAACCAGCCCTTCTTCCCGAGCGCGGCCACGAGCAACATGTTCGGCAAGTATTACATGAACCCGTTGACGCCGGGAACGCTCAACGTCTCCCGAACCGCGACTTTCGGGCAGCCGATCTATGCCACCGTGACCACCACCAATTCCTCGGGCGGCGCCCGCGGCGGCGCGGGGGCAGGCGGCTCCGGCTCGGCCGGCGGCTACATGATGAATACCCAATCGCCACGCTACGGCATCGCCATGGAACAACCGGCCCCACCCGTTGGCCAGCCGGCGGCGAGACTGAGCGTATCGCCTCGCGCTCAGGTAGAAGTGCAAGGTGTGCTGGCGCGGTCGACAACGCTGTCCGAAAACAGAACCATCAACGTGGTCGTGGACAACGGCATGCTCGTGCTGCGCGGCAAGGTGCCCAGCGAGCGCGATCGCCAGATGGCCGAAGGCCTGGCCCTTCTTACCCCTGGCGTAAATACCCTTCGCAATGAACTGCAGGTTTCGCCGTAAGCTGCCCGGATGCTCGTTTTGGATTGCATATTTTGGATTAGCGCAACCCACTAGATTCTCCCCTAACTCCTTGGCGAGAAAGCGCAAAATTGGATTGCACTGCGCGCACACTCACAAAGAGTGTGCACGACCCACGAGTTGAGCAAAGCCGTGAAGCGTCCTTAGTCTTCGGCCGATTATTACCAAGTCCTTGGGAAACAAAGACTTCGGGAAATTCGTTGCATTGCATTGCACGCATCCGGTCACGGCGACATGTAACAAAAAACCGCGAGCCTAGAGGCTCGCGGCTGAGGATGCTGGTTGCTTGGGTCACGAGGCAATCACACGCCATCCTTCTTCTTGCCGCGCCGGCCGCCGAATTGACCTTGCTCAAACTTGAACTCGTACGGCTCGCCGGTCAACTCTTTCCAGCTCTTCTTCTGATCGTCGGTCAAGACCGCGGTGATTTTCTCCATGGCCTCTTTACTCATGGAAGCCATCTTCTTCATATTTTCCTGAAAATCTCCGCCGCCGCCACGAAGCCCTTGCATCTCCTGATTCAGGTCATCGGCAATGGTCTTGATCTTGTCTTTCTGGTCGTCCGTTAGCTTGAGGTCCTTCTGCACCTTTTCCTGAGAAAAGGCCCGCGGGCCGCTAACCTGCAACTCAATCTGATTGAGGCGCTTCACCTGATCAGCGCTGAGAATCTCGGAAATCGCTTTGGTTTGTTCTTCATTGACCTTCTTCATGATCTCCTGACGCTTCTCGCGCTGCTCGTCGCCTTGCAGATCCCGCAGGCCGGCAAACTCATCCTGGTGCTTGTCTTGCACCTCTTTGAGCGCGTCGGTGACCTTCTTGGTCTGGTCGTCCGTCAGCTTAAGTTCTTTTTGCACCCCCTTGTTATTGAGAAGCATTCCCGGGCCAAACCCGCCGCGGCCAAAGCCGCCGCCTTTGCGTTGCCCCTGCGCCATCGCGGGAGCAGCTAACAGGGCCGCCACGCCAAGCACCAGTAAGACCTTGCACATTGCTCGCATCGCCAATCTCCTAAAAAGACATGTCGGATACTTTCACTTCACCTGAGCGCCTCTCGCCCAGGAAGTTAAGCTCGCGATAGGTAACGCTGCCAAAGCTTCTAACCCCGCCTAAGCTAAACAGTATTGAGAATAAGACGGGCTTTCCAAAGAATGAGAGAAATCTCATGGACGATATTCCCATTGCCGGCCACGATCCGGCCGTGCAACTGTTCCATCGCTTCCTCGCTCATTACGACGTGCCTGCGTACGTCCGCCGGGCGCAGCAAGTGCAGGACGCCTACGACGGACTGCTGGCGCGCTGCCGCCAACAGCGCGACCAATGGCTGCTGCACGTCCGGACCCGGCTGGGCAGATTGTATGCCCTGGCAGGAAGTTGGGAGACGCTGACGAATTGCGTGGCCGAAGAAGACCTGCGCCTGCTGCAAAGAATGTACGCCGAGTTGGCGCCGCGATTGCGCGTGAGGGTGACGCCGACCTCTTCCAAGCGCGTGCTGCGGCGTGCCGTGGCCGAGCTGGGCGAAAGCATCGACCGGTTCAACCGCCGCTGGCAAGAGTTTCTGCACCGGGTCGATCTCGCGCCGGTGAATGAGCTGCGCGAAGGCTATAACCGCTACTATTTGCTGGAGAAGGAATGCGCGGTGCGCTCGGCGCGCCTGGCCCGGCAAGGCTTTGTGCGCCTGCCGCCGCTCACTGTCGCCGAACTAACCGTGCTGCTGCCGGCCTTGCCCGCGCCGCGCGTGCGCGCGCCGGCCTGACCGCCTCATGAACCGGCCCGGGATAGTAAGGCATGCGTCCCAGGCTGGCGTTGAACGTCGCCAGGGTGAGGGCAAGCAGGACGGCGGCTGCGAGAGTGTAAAGGACCGTCCACAGGATCGCCCAGCCGAGGTGACTGAATGCAAAGGGATTCTGCAAGCTGGCACGGGTTATTCGTTGACTTTCCATATCGGCGGCGAGAAGCCCGCTGCCGTACCACGGACTGCCGATGGCCAATCCTTGCGCCGTGTCGCTAAAACTCCAGCGCAGCAACAGGAAGACAATCAAGAACCAGCCTGCCGTGATGGCGACGTAGACGATAACGCTCAAAGCCAGGGCCCGGCCCGGACGGCGATTCCAGGTCGCCAGGGCCAGGCCAAAGCTGGTCACCGCGGCGCCATAGGCGAGCACCAGACCGACCATGACCTGCACGGCCGGCCAAAAATCGTTGCCGCAGGCGAGCGCGAACATCAGCATGCCCGGCAAAAGCGATAGCAGGATAACCGTGCGATACACCCCCCCCCACTTGCCCCAGACGATCTTCCAGGTGGGGATCGTAGTGGTGAGCAGCAAGTCCATCGTGCCGCGCACGCGCTCCTCCGACAGCGCCGTCACCGATCCGACACTCACCAGCAGCAGGCCCAAAGCGACCTGAAAGGCGTTGACAAACGGCGTCAATTCGGTGCGGTTTGTAGTCGCGAAATATTGCCATATCGCCGTTCCAGTAAAGATCAGCGCCAGCGTCACATACACGGTCCAAACGGCACGCACCCAGCGCGATGGACGCTTGCGATGCCACTCGCGCCACAGCACCGGGTTGAAATCCAGTCCAAAGCC
>DASZFN010001023.1:0-12699 GCA_035939715.1 Gemmataceae bacterium
AATCTCAAACACGCGCTGCTTGACCATGCCCGTCTCGCCGCCGATTTCCTCGAAGGTCAGGCCCTGGCGACGTAGTTCCAGCGTTTGCTGTTCGACAGGGCTCAGGCTGCCGACGCCTTGCGACCAATCGATTTGCAGATCGAGCCATTCCTGAGCGCCGGCCTTGACCGGGGCCGGCTGGTCGAGAAGCTCCACCATCTTCTGTCGGCGCTGCTGATCGTAGCGCTCGTGATCGAGCACGCGGCGTACGGTCTTGCGCAGGGCCTGGCGCTCCGAAGAGTCTTTGTTGAGGAGATTGCCAAGGGCCTGGCCGTTGTTGCCGACCTGCACGCGCCACTCGAGATAGATCTGGTTGAAGAGATCATCGTGATCCGTGAGACGGCCGTATTTCAGTTCCTCATTACGGATCGATTTGCGGGCGTAATTGCTGAAGAACTTCAAGCCGAGCGTCGCCGCTTCCAGTCCAGAGAAATCGCTGACGTCAGCCGCACCAGCGCTGCTCGCGGCATCCGTCGCGCTGGGCGAAGATTCGAGAGACTGGCTAAAGAGCCTGTCCAGCTCCTTGCTGTCGCGAAAAAGGGATTCCAGGATTTGCGCGTGGAAAGCGCTCGGGGAAAAGTCCGCTGGCTGGTTGATGCCTGAGAAGGGTAAAGCAACCGGTAGCTGCTGCACCTGACCCGACACAGGCAGGAAAGCGAATTGTTGCGGCGGATTGATGCCGGTTTGCCCTGGCAACGGCACGGCGAGCGCCGCCGAGTGCCCCAGCGAGACATCGGGCGTCTCGCGGGCCTCAAGCTGCTCAAGCCCCAGGCGCAACCGCTTCTTCATCAACCCCCTCCGCTATGTGCATAGCATCTGCATCATATAGAAGCTGCGCTCCCCTTTTGTCCGGAAAAGCGACTATTTTGCCATTTTTTTTCAAATCTTCCGCAAACTCAAGCGCCGCAATAGTTTCTCCCATCGGCCGGACAAAAGCTCGTCTTTAGTTCTATAGCATTTATCCCCAGGAAAAGACCGGGAGATTCCAACGCGCGGGAGCCAACCATGATGCAAACAGCGTCCGCAGGCAATACGCAGCAGGCAGCCAAGGAAAGCACGCTCGTGGACGCGTTCAACGCCATTCGCGATGAGCTTTACAGCAGCCTGTATTTCCTGCTGAGCAACCACGACGATGCTCAGGACGCTCTGCAAGTCGCGTTCTTACATTGCTGGCGGGCGCGGGCACGGCTTGCCGAAATCAGCAACCTGCGCGCCTGGATCTGGCGCGTCTGTCTCAATGCCGGGCGGGACATGCGCGATCGCGCCTGGCGCCGCCGAGCCAGGCCGCTCCACATCGTTGAGGGCAGCGCCGTGTGTCGCCGCAAGCCGCCCACGGACACCTTGGTCGATCAGGAGGAACGCGACCGCCTCAAAGCAGCGCTGCACCGGCTTCGCCCCGAGGAGAAGGAAGTATTTCTCCTGCGGCAGAATGGCGAGCTGACGTTTGAGGAAATCGCCCGGCTTCGTGGCAGCCCGGTCGCCAGCGGCAAGACCCTGATGCGCACCGCCATGCGCAAGCTGAAACAGATCGTTCAGGATGAGGAGTCCTCCCCTAGGCGCCGGACTGAACAACGGTTCGCCGGCGCTTTATCCGCATAGAAACCCGAAGCGCCAGCGAGGGAGCTCTGCGGCTTCCTCGCTGGCGCTTCTAGTATGGAATCTCGCTTCCTGCTTCAATCTGTAAACGGCTCGCGCTTACGGCGTTTTTCCTCTTGCTGGAGCGGGGCTCCCCAGTAACTGCCGAGCACCACGCCCAGGCCGACAAAGGCGGCCATGGAATCCATGGCGCCCCCATCCGTGATGGCGTTGGCAGGCGCGGCTGCCGATTCCTCATTGTGCCAATCGTCGGCGGCGAAGCAGAGGTCGGACGCTTGCCGCCAGGCCTCGGACGACGGCTCGCCGGCTGCGTCGGGAATGCGCGACGGCGCCATGCGGGGAGCATTGACGGACATGTCCGGACCGATCAGCATATCCTGGTCGGAATTATCGCTGTCAGCTTGCTGATCGGGGTTACTGGCATTGAGCGGATTGTTGCCGCCGCCGCTTTCCACGCGCAGGTTCGCGACGCTCGGTCCCGGCGTGGCCAGGGGAATCGCGCGCGGGTCGGTCACGGCGAGAGAAGGCTGGGCCGGATTCGTCACGCCTGCGAGGCCCGAGGCGCGCGCAACCGGCGGGCTGATCGTTATCACGACCACAAACGGCGACGCTGTGTTCTGCGAACTGCTCGATGGATTGCCCGGAGTCTGCTGGCCGCTGCCGACGCCCACCGGCGTCGTCCCTTGCCCTGGATTGGACGTAACGTCCACGGGCGTCGCGTGTCTTCCCTTGTGCGAGGTGGTAGTGGTGGTCGGGGTGGTAGTCGTCGCGGTCGGCGTTGTACTTGCCGTGCTGATGCTCGTCGCCGCGCTTACCAGGCCCGCGACCAGGGCATTGGCCTTGGGACTCCCGAGACCGGTGACCAGGTCGTAACCACGGCCGGCGAGGTAGCCGTTGTAGCCGCTGGTCACGTCATGGAAGTACGTGGAGTAGGAGCTGCCGGCCAGCCCGTAGATGTAAGGCAGCGTCTGACTGGGGCCGTCCAGCGAAGTCTTGCCGGCCAGGGCAAGACCCTGATCGGTGATGGCTACCATGGCGGCCACTTGCGGGGCGCCGACGCTGGTGCCGCCGACCTGGAACCAGCCCCCCTGGCCGGCCGGATAGCTGTCGTACATGAACAGGCCGGTGTTCGGGTTGCCGACGATGGACAGGTCAGGCGTAGTGCGGACGCCGGTGTTCTGGGCGACCTGTTGATAGCTCGGCTCATTCTCGACCTGGCTCAGACCGCCGCCGCTGCCGCTCCAGCCGGTCTCGCTGCTGTAATTGCCCGAGCTGTTGAGCCGCAGCGAGGTGCCGCCAACCGAGAGCACGTTCGGAGACGACGCCGGCCAGGACGCGCCGTACCAGGCGCCGCTGTCCCCGGACGACGCCACGAAAGTGACGCCGTTGTGCCCGGCAGGGGTAGTGAAGACGGAATCGTAGAGCTGTTGCCCGGAGAACTCGCTGCCGCCCCAGCTCATGGAGACCGCCACCACACCGCTCTGCTTGGCAGCGAAGGACACGGCACTGGTCAAGTCCTGCAGGCTGGCCGAAGCCGCTTCGACGAGCAGGATGTTCGCGCCCGGGGCGATCGCGTGCGCCCATTCCACGTCGAGCGAAGACTCCTGAGCCCAACCGGCATCGGCGGCCGGCGGCGTCCCTGTGGGACTGACCTTCTGAAACGTGGAGTCGGGAATGCCGAACTGTTGATTGAAGGTGTGCAAGTCGGCGGCTATCGTTGGTGCATCAAAGGCGTCCACGATGGCAATCGTCTGCCCTGAGCCGTCGCCGGCGACACTCTTGCCGTTGGCCGTGAAGGCGATCTGGTCAAATCCGTAGGCATGGCGAATCTGCCCGGGCGTAAAGATGGAAGGAACCACGCGGCATTCCAGTTCTTCCAGCCGCAATCGGCTGCGGCAGCGTTCACGCAGCGAACGCAGTTTGCGCGAATACAAAACGGCACTGCGAGTGAGGCCCGGCATAGGTGTCTCCGTTCTGCGAGAAGTGTAAGCCTGCCATTAGTTCGCAAAAGGAAATTAATCCAAGAATTCTAGCTCACGCTCTGAGCAAAAGGCAAGTGAAACTGCACAAAAGGCACCAGATAACAAGACGCAGAAACTGCCTGGAGCGTTTCAAAAACAGGGACTTTTTTAATTCATTAATTCCGGGCACCAGCGAACAGCCAGGCACGAATCCGTATCCAGCAAGTCAAAGGAGGATCGCGGCAAGCAAGGCCGGCGCAAGCTGCATGGTGGCGTTATCCCAGCCGTGCGGTGAGATCGCTTCCAGAATTGTGCAGACCATGGCGATGGCTGGAATGGAGATCATGCAGGCTGCGCGGAAGTGAATTTCCGGCGTGAGAAGGACGCCAACCGCTATGGCCACGAGCGAGGCCGCGAAGACACCGAGCGACCCTTCGATGGTTCGTGTTGTTTTCACCTGGCTGAAGGTCGGCACTACATAGCGGTGCTTTCCCCAGCGCGTGCCGACTGGCTCGCCTGCGGCATCGCCGAGCCCGCCCACCAGGTAGCCGATAAGCGCCACAGGGCCAAACCAAATGTTGCCGGCTATCCCGCCGAGGAGCGTCGCAAGATACGGAACGATGATGTAGTAGGTCCGATACGGTTCATCCTTCTCCCGCGCGATCGCCTCGTAAAGCGGGTGGCCGGCGCCTCGAAGCAAGGCATAGGCGAGGACAATCGTTACCATGCCGCCGAACAGGCACACGATAGGCAGGCCGACAGTGACCTGCAGCGCGGCGGCGGTGAGGAAGGTCAGGATATGGAATGTTTTGCGCGTGTATCCCGTCCGGAGATTTCGCGACGACTTGAGGTAGCCGGCAAACGCGAGACAGGCATACGCCCAGGCGAGGAAAATCGGTCCCAGCCCAAAAATAACGCTCGCGGGCGGCGTGTTCCTTGCAAAGAATGCTAGAAAATCCTTCATGTTCACCCGCAACCTACGCCCTCAGCGCTTGCTCGCCAGCGGTTGCTGCTTCTCCTTCGCGGCTTCAACAAAGCGCTTGCGAAATACTACCATATCGTCCCCGTCTGCGTAGTAGTCGGGTTGCGCGCACGCCTTCTCGTAGCCGTGCTTGAGATAAAAGCGCCGCGTCAGCTCATAATGCGGCAGAGACGAGGTCTCGATCAGGAGCTGCCGGCCGTTGTCCCGGCGGATTTCCTCCTCGACATATTTCAAAAGCTCGCCGCCGACCCCGCGGGCATGCGTCTTCTTGTCGACCGCGATCCAGTACAGATGCCAGCCGCGGTCGGTCATGACCGTGGGCGCCCAATAGGCGAAGCCGATCACCTGGTTGTCCTTGCAATAGCTGACGCAGCGGTGGCCGTGCTTGTGGTTCTCGTCGTGGTAATCGTCGAGCACCTCGCGCAGCGCCTGAATTTCCATCGGCTTGAAAACGCCGGTGCCCTCGGCAATGGCGATGAGCGTCGGCGTATCGGCGGGCGTGGTGGGATGGATCATCGATAAACCTCGTGAATAGTCAGTAGTCAGTAGCCTGTAGTCAGTAGCAAAAGTCGCATAGAAGATTGTAGACAGCAACGATGAAAGGTTTATGCTACTGACTACTGGCTACTGACTCGGACCTACTGATTATACCCATGGCAAAATCCGGATGGAAACGCTTGCTGGACGGGGCGCCCTGGTTTCGGGGCGAAGGGAAGTATGCGATCGCGGCGTATTCGGAATTCATGCCGCCGCCGCGGTTGCTTTGTAAGCCGTATGGAAATGCGCCCTGCTTGTTCGAAGAGGACGATCCGTGGGCGTGGCCGATCACGGAGTATGAAGAATCGTTTTGGTTGCGGCCGGGGCTGGATAAGATCGCCCATCAGGTGCTTGGCGCCCTGGTGCACCTGGCGCACGGCCGGCCGGCGCACGGACTCTCGAGGGGCAAGTTGCAAGATAATCCCTACTGGCCGCCGCAACTGGCCGACAATGTGCACCGCTTGAGGCATGAGCACTATGTGACCCTGCTGCCGTTGTCCCTGGCGCGGACGCAAGATGATAAAGGGCGCGTACTCTGGACCCTGTTTGGTTGCAGCGAGCAGGGACCGGCACGGGCCTTCTGGAAGAGCTTTTACACGTCGCCCAGAAAGGAAGTGCCGGAAGAGCAGGCCCTGGGCTTCATTCGCCAGCTGCTTCATACCGTCTATGCGGAACCCATGGAGAAGCTGGCTGACCTGCGTGAAGCCGGCTTTCGTGTTCTCCCCGAGGCGGGCGAGCCGCTCGTGGACTTCTGGCGCGAGGGGCCGCTGCCGGAGTGGACCAGGCGATTGCTGCAGACGAGCGGGCTGCCTCGGTCTGTGAAATATCTGCTCACTTTCCGCCCGTTCAGCAAGCTGCCGGCTGCCGTGCAAAAGGCCTACCTGGCCGGCGAATTGCACCTGCTGCCCTTTCCCGGAAGCTTGCTGTTCTGGGGAACCAAGCCTTATTTGCAGCTTCACGAGGAGTTGCCGTTGGCCTTGCAGAACCCTCTGCTGCATGTCCTGGCGCGCCATGAGGGGCCGCTCGGCATCCGCGTGCCTCAGGCTGGCTGGCTGCATGAGCCGCAGCCCGGCAATCCGGAGCCGAGTGACTTTCATGGACCGCTGCGCAACACTTATAAACGCACGCATCGTTGGGCACGCGTGCATCGCGATGAAGACGAGCTGGCGCTGGACGGGCATGAAGATAAGCTCTTGCGCGTCCTGTTCAGCACGGCCGGCGACGACATGGGACTCTATGGCAAACCCATGGCACGCAATGCCCAGCTCTGGACGCATGACAGCCATCTGCTGCTGGACGGGCCCAGGGCGACGCGCGACGACATCCATCATGCTCTCCACCAGGTCCGCCAGGGAGGCATGTTCGGCTACCGCTTCCAGTTTCCAGCCATGCGGGTTGGTCTGCACGAGATTTACTGGCAGCGGCCGCTGGTCGCCTATGTGTCGCCGACCACGGAGCAAGTCGTCGTGCTGCGCGATGCGCCAACGGGGTATGTTACCGCCTATCGTGCGGACAAGCCCGAGCTGGCGCGGCCGGTGGAGATGTGGCCGCGCTTTCTGCAGCGTGAGTTGCACCTCGCGGCCATCGAGCTCTTCGAGCATGCCAACGACCTTCGACCCCATATCACGGCACGCAATGTTCGTAAACTCCTGGACACCCAGCACCTGATCGGCACAAAGACGCTTCCTTATTCGCTGGCTCGCCAGTTACTGACACTGCCCAAGAAGGTATCGTTGGAGGAATGGCTTGAGTCGCTGCTCCATCATGGCAGCGATCCGGAGCGCTGCCACCGGCTGGTTGAGGAGCTGCGCCGGCTCATTGGACCGCCAGCCGTCACGACCCGCAAGCCGGCGTCGCTCACCTTCCCACAGACGGCCCGGCGCTCCTTCGAAGTAGCATACTGGAAGACCATCGCTTTTCTTGCAGAAGGCCGCTATCGCACCAAGAACAACGCCGACTGCGTGCGTGATCCCGCTACCCTTGCGGCGCTGGCCCATCATCATCATCGCGATCTGGAAGCGCTCGGCGATTATCTCCTGGACTACTACACCCGGCAGGTCATGGCCGCGCGCATGACGGGCAAGGCGCTGGTCGGCGACATTCCCTTCGCGTGGCGAACGGATTTTGATTTTGCGCTATACGGCGGCTGGCTGAACAATCAAGAGGGGCACACCCAGGAGCGCGATCTCATCGTCGTCATTCCCGGCCGCGATCGTAAACGCGCGGTCATCATGTCCGATCATTACGACACGGCTTACATGGAAGATCATTTCCACGAGAAAACGAACGGGACGGGACCGCGCATTCCTGCCGCCGGCGCCGATGACAATTATTCGGCGACCGCCGCCATGATGCTGGCGGCGCCCATCTTTCTAAAGCTCAGCAAGGCAGGCAAGCTGGCCTGCGATATCTGGCTCGTGCACTTGACCGGCGAGGAATTTCCCGCCGACTGCCTGGGCGCCCGCCATTTATGCCAGCGCCTCGTCGAAGGCACGTTAAAGATGCGCCTGGCCGGCGGGAAGCAGCACGATCTTTCCAGGACGCGGGTGCAGGGCGTTTATGTTGCCGACATGATCGCCCACAATAACGACCACGACCGCTACGTCTTCCAGATGGCGCCGGGCTTGAGCCGCGAGTCGATGTGGCTGGGCTACCAGGCCCATCTGGCCAACGAGGCCTGGAATGCCTCGGCGCCCGCCTGGAATCGGCGTCCGTCGCGGCGCGGTTGCGGCCGCTGTCAGCGCAGTGCCGACAGCTCCAAGATCCCGGACATGGCGCCGCACCCGCAGCTTCACGGCGAGATCCGCCCGCGCTATGACCCGCGTAGCACCCTTTACAACACCGACGGCCAGATCTTCTCCGACGCCGGTGTGCCGGTCGTGCTCTTCATGGAGAACTACGACATCAACCGCACAGGCTATCACGATAGCCATGACACCATGGAGAATATCGACCTCGATTACGGCTCGGGCGTGGCGGCGATTTTCATTGAAGCAGTGGCACGGGCGGCAACCCAGAAGCCGGGGTTTTGAGCCATTCGGATGCGGGTCAGGGAGGCCATCTCATGAGGCGCCTTGGTCTCACGTTTTTCGTTTTGGCTGCCATCGCACTCGTCTTGTTCGCGGTTTGGAAAATCCAGGACATGTCGCCACGGCATCACTTCAGGCTAGGTCAGAAAGCTCTGAAAGAACGAAATTACGAGGAAGCCATTGGTAGATTCTCCAGGGTCATTCACCTTGACTCACGCTTCCCGGAAATCTACACATGGCGCGGCCTGTGCTATTACGCTCGCCATGAGTATGATCTTGCCCTTGCCGACAATAACAGCGCGATTCAGCTTGCCCCAAACAATGCCTCGAATTACAAGACAAGAGGGAACACATGGTTTGCAAAAAAGGATTTCGAACAGGCGATTGCCGATTACAGCAAAGCGATTGAATTGGGAGGCAGAGATGCCGCCATTTTCTATGACAGGGGAGAATCTTACTGGCTAGTAGAAGATTACGATCATGCCATTACGGATTTCAACAAGGCACTCGAATTGAACCCCAATATGGCGCTGGCTCTGATTGATCGAGGTTTGTGCTACCGGGCCAAGAAACAATACGAGCACGCAAAGGCGGACCTTCACCAGGCCCTGATGGCCGATCCGCCGAATTTCCTGAGGCTCGATCAGCAGAATCCATGGGGCGATGAATACCAAGCATGGCTACTACAGTATCTCGCGTGGCTTTTGGCCACGTGTCCAGATGCGAAGGTCCGTGACGGCGCAAAAGCAGTCGAATACGCCACAAAAGCCAACGAACTGACCGCCTGGAAGCGGCCTCATTATCTGGGCACGCTTTCTGCTGCCTATGCCGAGGTTGGGAAATTCGACGAGGCTGTCAAATGGGCAAAGCAGGCCCTCGAACATCCTGAAGCCTATTCCCCGGGGGAGCTTGAGCAAGATCGCCAGGCACTCAAGCTTTATGAAACGCGGAAACCTTACCGTGAAGAGTAAAGGTTGTGGGCATGTTTCGTGTTGCAGTAGCGTTTGTATTCATCAGTGTTCTGAGCTCTCCCGTCGCCGGAGAGGAACTTCAAGCTGGCGCTGCCAAGATTGACATCACACCGCCCATGGGCTTTGCCATGTGGGGTTATGGTGCCCGGCATGATCGGCCGAGCGACGGGGTGCTTGATCCGCTCCAGGCCCGGGCGCTTGTTCTTGTGGTTGGCGATCAGCGCGTCGCCATTGTCAGCCTTGACCTGGGTCGCGCGCCGACGCGGCAATCCATCGCAACCATTCGGGCTCGAACCAAGGAGGCGGTCGGAATCGAGCATCTCTTTCTGGTCGGCTCGCACACGCATCATGGGCCTGTCATCGAGCTGGATAATTGGCCAAGCCCAACCAACTCCTATATCCGCCAGCTTGAGCAGAAGCTGAGCGACGTTATCATCGAAGCAGCCAAACGACTTCGCCCGGCTCGCTTGGGCGTGGCATCGAGAGAAGTTCCTTACAATCGTAATCGTCACTCTCATCTCGAGGACAAACCCGTGGACCGGGAGCTGTTGGTGCTGCGCGTAGAGGATGTAGACGGCAAACCGATCGCTCATGCGGTTAACTTTGCCGCCCACGCGACCATGACCGATAGCAAGCAGTTCAAATTCTCCGCCGACTATCCGGGGGCAATGGCGGAACTAATTGAAAAAGAGACAGGCGCACCGTGCCTCTTTTTGCAAGGCGCTGCCGGCGATCTCTCGGTCAATGCCGGCGAGCATCACGGACCGCAGCAGTTTGGTCAGGCCCTGGGACGCGAAGTGCTGTCGCTTGCGAAAACGATTCGCTGCACTGCTCCGGCAAAGCCCAGCTTGCGCGTCCATGAGGAAGACTTTCGCTTCAAGAACCGAATCAACCTGGGCAACCCGCTGATCAAGGCGGCGTTCGTCAAAGCGTTCTTCCCGGATTTGGTCGACTTTTATGAACGAGAATACCGCGAAGGCGTGCGACCGCATCTAAGCGTGGCTCTGCTTGACGGCGACATCGGTTTCGTCGGCGTTTCGGGTGAATTCTTTTGCAGCCACTCGCTCAGTCTCAAGCGGCGGGCGCGGTTGCCGCATTTGTTCTTTCTCGGCTATTGCAACGATTATCAGCAGTACTTTCCAACGATTGAAGCCGCGGCCGAGGGGGGCTATGGTGCGGCAGCCGGCGTATCGACCGCGGAGGTGGGCGCCGGAGAGCAAATGATGAATCGCGCGCTGCTGCAACTCTATCGCATGCGCGACAAATATCTCGACATGCCCTTTGAAAAATAGGCTGCAGCCTCGTCGCCGGTTGGGTGCCATGCTTTCGCGGCCCCGCTTACGCATCACAAAGCTGCAAACCGAGCCGGGGCCGCGAAAGCATGCCACCCATGCAACCAGCCCGCACATCCGGTAAAGGCCAGCGCCTTCCTCCGGTCCATCCACAGCGTTTCTCTGGCATAACGCGGCGCTGGAACCGAAAAAAACGCCGCCGCCTGGCGGAATCCTATTGAATGCCGCCATTGACCGCGCATACTTTCGCAGACAAACGCGGCCCACGGTTCCCGCGGATCAGGGAACCGACACCCAGGCAGGATGTCCCTGCCCCATCGCCTCTCAGGCACAAACGGATAGACGCGGGCCGCATTCTTCACCGTGCCGTTCAGCGGGACGAGCGGCTGGTTCCACACTTTAAGCACAACTTTGTGCCATGCGCCGCATGTTGTCTCGCCTTCGTGGAGAGAGGAGAGCTTCCGATGAGACTACGCATCCTCAGCGCCGTGGTGGCCTTGACAGCTCTGCTGCAAATGACGGGCTGCTGCTGTCTGCGCGATCGCATTTGCGCGCGCCGCGCCTACTGGAGAAACTACGGCGGCGGCAATTGTGGCTGCGAACCGGCGTGCTGTGACTCCCACTATTCGCCGATCAGCAATCCGCCGCCGCTCGCCCGGCCCATGGGCTACACGGTCGAGCAGCCGGGGCGCTGAATGGGTTTCGCCTGAAAAAGCCTGGACCGATAGACGCCGAGCCGATCCAGCCAGTACTGCGCTACGACGCCCAGAGTGGTGATGCCGTAGCGCAGACTGCGTTTGAAATTGATGCTGCTGGCCTCGGCAAAATAGCGCACGGGCACGGGGATGTCCCCCAGGCGATAGCCCAGACGCACCGCCTGGACCAGGAACTGCGTATCGAAAACGAAATCGTCGGAGTTGCGCTCGAAGGGGACGCGCTCCAGCACTTCCCGGCGATACACGCGGAAGCCGCTGTGGAAATCGCCGAGGTTCTGGCCAAGAAAGAAGTTCTCGAAGACGGTCAGAGCCCGATTGGCGACATACTTGTAGAACGGCATGCCGCCGGCCAGGGCCTCGCTGCGCGAGCGAATCCGGCTGCCGAGCACGACGTCGCAGATCCCCAGCTCGATAAAGCTGCACGCCGCCGGAATGATCCGGCTGTCGTACTGATAATCGGGGTGAATCATGACCACGATGTCGGCGCCGTGTTCGAGGGCGTAGCGATAGCAGGTCTTCTGGTTGCCGCCGTAACCGCGATTGTGCGGGTGCTGAAAGACGGTCAGTCCCATCTCGCGCGCCACCTGCACGGTGCGGTCCCGGCTGCCGTCATCCACAAGGATCACCTCGTCCACCGAGCCGACCGGCACATCCGCCAACGTGGCCGCGAGCGTCCTTTCCGCGTTGTACGCGGGGAGAACGGCGATGATCTTGTGCTGCCGTTTCGGCACACGATCCGTCTCCGGACGCAAGATGCGCTCAACGCGAAAGATCTCATGCCGGGGATCGATCTGCGGCGGATGATGAAGCACGGGCATGCTGTATTCCCAATCAAGGTGTCGGATAAGATAGCCCCGGGTGATCGGCCCATACTAACCCGAAGCGTCAGCGAGGGCCGCCTCGCTGGCGCTTCGGGTTAGTGTGGCGCGTCCTAGGTCGGTCCGGCACCGGCGCTGAGGCCGCCTTCGGAGCGGTTCTCCCCCAGGCTCGGCTCGACGGGCGCGGCCACGGGCAACGAACCCGGAACCAGCTTCGGCCCGGGATTGTACTCCTCCAGCAGGCGGCGCAGCTCCGAGCCCTCGATCACTTCCCGCTCGACCAGCCGTTGCGCCACGGCTTCCAGGCCGCCGCGGCGGACCTGCAGAATATTGCGCACTTCTTCCGTAGCATCATCCAGGATCTTGCGCACTTCCAGATCGATCTCCCGCGCCGTCTGCTCGCTGTATTCGCGTTCTTGCCCGCCCCAGGGTAAGCTTGGCAAGAAAGGCGAATTCCCCTGCTCACGGAAGAACACGCGGCCCAGCCGGCTCATGCCGAATTCCTTGACCATGCGCCGGGAAATCTGGCTGGCGCGATCGAGGTCGCTGGTGGCGCCATTCGAGATTTCCCGATAAATCAATTCCTCGGCGATCGTCCCGCCCAGGCAGACCTTGATCTCACTTTCCAGCTCCGATTGCGTTTGCAAATGGCGGTCGTCTTCGGGGCGCTGCAAGACATAGCCCAGGGCGCCGACGCCGCGCGGAATGATCGAAACCTTGTGGACCGGATGCGTATTCGGCAGCGCGCAGGCCACCAG
>DASZFN010001024.1:0-6605 GCA_035939715.1 Gemmataceae bacterium
AGCGGCGACGGTGGAGCAGGCAGCGCCCCGCCGTCGCCGCTGGCTCCGGGTTAAACGACCGGCTTTGCAATTACGGCTATGCAGGCTCGGCTTTACTCATCTTGACGTTACGATGAATAGGGGCTTAAATTTAGGCATACCCCGCGTTCCAGGGAACCTTCCATGTCACGTCGCGGCCGATGCCGGTGCGGGTTCGTCCTCAAATTCCACCGTGGGGAAAACGGCTACAAGACGCGTTGTCCGGAATGCGGCGCCATGGTTCGGCTGCGCCGCCGCGGCAAAACCAAGGTGCGGCTCCATCTCGTGCCCTGCACGTGCGGCTACAAGGTTATGCTGCCCTTCGAAGGCGCCTCCGCCGTATGCCCAGCGTGTGCCCGTGTGGTTACGGCCCCGGAACCCGCAGCGCAAAGCCCGGCCGGGATTCCGCCCCTGCCGCTGGAAAGGAAACGCGCCGGCAAACGCTCCACGCTCAAGAAATCGCGACGGCAGCGCGCTCTGGCCAAGGCATCGGCCGCCGCCGTTGAATCGGCCCCGCCGCCCGCCAAGCCGCGCAGCCGGATGGCCGTTCCCTGCGCCGTGTGCCTGTCTCTTGTCCCGCCGGACACCGGTCGCTGCCCCGGTTGCGGCGCCACGGTCACCCATGAAGCGCCCGCTCCCTTGAGCAGCTCCGGACCACGCCCGGCCGCGCCTGTGGAAGGCTCCCAATCGGGACTCAAAATGATTCTTGGTTGGTTGGGAGCGCTGACCGCCTTGCTTCTCGTGGCGGGCATCATCCTGGCGATGATGCTCTCCCATTGAGATCGGGCAACTGGTAGGCCCCGCTTGCCGAGAGGGGCCATGCATTCCAGGCTCCGCTCGGCAAGCGGAGCCTACCCGCTCATTTCGTCTCGAGCACTTCAATGACAATGCACGAGACGTTGTCGCGCGATCCGGAATCGAGGGCCAGCTGGCCCAGCCCGTCGGCGCAGTCGTTCACGTCCGGATGTTCGGCAACAAAGCTCATGAGCTTTTCATCCGGCACCACGCCGCTGAGCCCGTCGGTGCAAAGCAGGAAGCGGTCGCCCACCTGGACGGTGACGGCCTTGATTTCCGGCCCCTCACCGACCTCCTTGCTGCCGAGGTATTTCCAGAGCACGTTGCGGTAGCGGTGCACGCGCGCCTCGGCCGCGGAGATGGTCTTTGCTTCCACCAGCGCCTGGGCAATGGAGTGATCTATCGTTAGCTGTTCGATCTTTTGCTCGCGAATCAGGTAAGCCCGGCTGTCGCCGACGCTGGCAATGTAGACGAGGTTGCTCCCCTTGCGCCAAATCGCGGACACGACCGTGGTGCCCATGTTGGTGAGATCGCGGTCGAGGGCGGCCATTTCCATGATGACCGCGTTGGCCTGGACGATGGCCTGGCGGATGAGCTGTTTGCTGCGCTCCTGGTCGGCAACGCTGGCGAGGTTCTTCTTGAGTTCGCGCGGCAGCACTTCCACGGCTTGCTTGCTGGCAATTTCGCCGGCCTGCTGGCCGCCCATGCCGTCCGCGACGATGGCCACGGTCATGTCCGGGAACTGCTTGACATCAATCGCGTCTTCGTTGTTCTCGCGGTAGTTTCCAAGAAGGGTGCACTTACCGATATTCAAGGCCAGGGCCATGGGGCCACCTCGCTACCACACTGCGATTCTGCTCGGCAGCTTAGCGGGACTTCCTTGCGCTGCCGTGGGCGACCGGTCCACCGAGACGCGGTAAGCGCCGCCACACCCGATGGGTGTCAATCTTTGACAGTACCCCAGAGCCGTGCCGCGGGCAAGCTCAGGGGCAGCCGGCAAAAGCCTTAGTTCCGCCTGCGATTCCGCTTAGGCAATCATACCTTGTTGTGCCTGATTTGCCAGTTTTCGCGAAAGAGATTTTTGCGCCGATGATAATGTTCAATACGGCCAAGAACCGCAGCCTCCTTGACCCCTTTCGCTTGCCAATTCTATAATGCCAGGCAGGCCAACCTGCTCTCCACACCAACCCGAAGCATCCACGCGGCGCCGCTCCTGGTCCCCGTGGCCCTTCCGCTTGGTGCGGCCGAAGCTCTTGACCATGTGCAATTCCGCCGACGTGCTTGCCGCGACGCAGCCGAAAGAGAGGCCCTCGTGCCCGTGCAAATGGAGTTGAAGCGGATCATCATCAGCGAGGTCATCGATCACCAGATGATCTGGCTGAAGGAGATCGATGGCGAGCGCGTCTTCCCCATCGTCATCGGCATTTTTGAGGCCACCAGTATCGACCGCCGCGTCAAGAAGATGCACTCCCCGCGTCCGCTCACCCACGATCTGATCACCAACGTCGTCGATAGCCTGGGCGCCGAGTTGCAGGACATCTACATCAACGAGCTTCGCGACCATACATATTTCGCGAAGCTGCGCATCCGGCAGAGCGGCGAGCTGGTCGAAATCGACTGCCGCCCCAGCGACGCCATCGCCCTGGCGGTGACGGCCAATGTGCCCATCTATGTAGCGGAAGACGTGCTCAACGAGGCCAGCGGCGAAGAGTAGCTGTCATTGGTCCATCTCATGACCCGGATTCGCATCCAGGCAGTCAGCAAGCAATTCGGCGCGACGCTGGCCGTGGATAAGGTCGATCTTGAAGTTTCGTCCGGGGAATTATTTTTTCTGCTTGGTCCTTCGGGGTGCGGCAAGACAACGCTGTTACGCATGCTTGCTGGCTTTGTGCAACCCGATGCGGGCCAGATATTCTTTGGCGAGCAACAGGTCACGGAATTGCCAGCGCGAGCGCGGGACGCGGGGATGGTCTTTCAGACCTACGCGCTTTGGCCGCACCTGACGGTCACGGATAATGTCGCTTACGGTTTAAAAGTTCGCGGGCTCAAGCGCGCCGATATCGCCGGACGGGTCGAGCGCGCTTTGAAGCTGGTCCGCCTGGAGGGGCTTGGCACACGCAAGCCCAACCAGCTCAGCGGCGGCCAGCAGCAGCGCGTGGCACTGGCACGGGCGCTGGTCATCGAACCGCGCGTGTTTCTGCTCGATGAGCCGCTTTCCAACCTCGACGCCCGGTTGCGCGATGAAATGCGCGAAGAAATTCGCCGCCTGCACAAGGAAACCGGCCTGACCATGGTCTACGTGACCCACGATCAGAAGGAAGCGCTCACCCTGGCCGACCGTCTGGCGGTCATGCACAGCGGCCGGATCGTTCAGGTGGGCAGGCCGCAGGAAGTCTACAACCGGCCGGTGAATCGATTTGTGGCCGGCTTTCTCGGCGACAGCAATTTCTTCGCGGGCACCGTGCGCAAAGTTCACGACGGTGATGCCGTCGTTGAAACGGGACTGGGCCCGTTGTCCGTGGCCAAGGTCAATCCTGGTCTGGCACACGGGATGAAGGTCTATTGCTCCATCCGGCCGCACGCCTTCGCGATCCGCCCGGCAGCCGATTCTGGGAATGCGTTCGACGCGCGCATCGAGCAGATAACCTACCTGGGCGAGCAGCTACGCATTCGCGCCATCGCGGCCGGCCAGGCGCTCGAGCTGGTGAGCGTGCCGCAACTGGCGGGAGGCCTGCAGGCCGGTGAAAACGTCACGCTGGGCGTTCCGGCCGATCAAGTGGTTATTCTTCCGGACACAAACTGATGCGCTGGCGCACCAAGCCGATCGAATTGCTGCTCCTCGTCTTTTTCGCGGTGTTCCTCCTTTATCCGCTCGCGTATGTCTTCCCGGGCTCGGCGAGCGATGAGGATTACGCGGTGCGCCTGCTGTCGTTCGGGAAGCAGCCGCAAGAAGTGCTGTCGATCCTATGGAAGGCCAGGCCGGAGGCCCCGCCGGTAGAGAAGGTGTCGCTTCCCTTGACAGTGGGAACCTTTCCACCGGCGCGAAAAAGAAATGCAGAAGAACTTGCCCTGAAATTAACCGAGGCTGGCGCCCGCGCAGACGTCGTTCGCGAACGGCACTGGACCGCCTTTTATTTCCAACAAGCCCTCGGTTTTCAGATTGAGAAGCGCGAGTATTTCCCTTACTTCCAGCTAGTTCCCAACGCCCCCGCGCTCTGGGAATGCCTGCGCAACAGTTTGCTCCTGGCGGCCATGACGACCGTGGCGACGACGTTGCTTTGTTTGCCGCTGGCTTACTGGTTCACGCGCTACCAGTTTCGGGGGCGCGGCGTCCTTTCCACCTTGCTGCTGGTGCCCTTGATCGTGCCGCCTTTCGTCGGCGCCATTGGCCTGGAACGCCTGCTGAACCGGTTCGGCACGCTTAACCTGTGGTTGCTGAACCTGGGCATTATCCAGGCGCCGATCGACTGGCTAAGCGGCGGCGGCTTTGCCGGCATCGTCGTCATGCAGGTGCTGCATCTCTTTCCCATCCTGTACCTCAATCTGGCGGCCGCCCTGGCCAATGTCGATACGACGCTGGAGGATGCCGCCCGCAACCTCGGCGCCGGTGAATGGCGCGTGTTCCGCACCATCACGTTTCCGCTGCTGCTGCCCGGCTACTTTGCCGGGGCCAGCCTGGTCTTTGTCTGGGCGTTTACCGACCTGGGCACGCCGCTGGTCTTCAATCAGAACAAGGTCATTCCGGTGCAGATTTACGATCAGGTGAGCGATCCGCAACGCACCAACTCGGTCGCCTACGCCCTGGTCGTCGTCACGCTGGTGATCACCGCCGTGCTCTTCTATGGGGCGCGCTGGTTGGTTAGCCGGCAGTCGTTCATCGGCGGAGGCAAGGGAGCGGTAGCGGCTGCCATCCCCAGGGCTGGACGTGGCCGGACCGCGTTGATCTATACGACGGTGTTGGGCCTCACGTTTCTGACCTTGTTGCCCAGCATCGGCGTGGCCCTTACGGCGATTGCCGAGCGCTGGACATTCAGCCCGCTGCCCGAGTCGTACACCAGCGTGCATGTTCGCGAAGTTTGGTCTAATCGCATCTCCTCGCTCAGCATTCAAAACAGCGTTTACTACAGCGCCTGCAGCACGGGTCTCGACCTGGTGCTGGGCGTGACGCTGGCCTGGTTGGTGATACGCCGGCCGAGCTGGCTCACAGGGTTTCTCGACGGTCTGGGCATGCTGCCCCTGGCCTTGCCGGGGCTGGTGCTGGCCTTTGGCTATCTCACCTGCTACAGTAATTTGAATTTGGGCGGTTGGGCGTCCGTGCTCGACCCGAGCCGGAACCCGGTGCTGCTGCTGATTGTCGCGTATACGGTGCGCCGGCTGCCGTACCTGACGCGCTCGGCCCAGGCGGGCTTGCAGCAGGTGCCGCCAGTGCTGGAAGAGGCGGCGGAGAACCTGGGCGCCAGCCGCTGGCGCGTGCTGCGCACCGTCACGCTGCCCCTGATTGCCGCCAACATCGTGGCGGGGGTGATCCTGACCTTCGCCTTCGCGTTGCTCGAGGTAAGCGACAGCTTGATGCTGGCCCGGGAAGAGAAGTACTTTCCGATCACCCGCGCCATTCTGGGCTTGCTCATGCGGCCGGACGATGGCGACAACATTGCCTGCGCCCTCGCCCTGTTCGCCATGGCCTTGCTGGCCTGCAGCCTGCTCGTGGCCAACCTCGCTCTGGGAAAGAAACTCGGGGAATTGTTTCGTGCCTGATGCGACCACCGACACGCTCGCCAAGCTGGCTCTGGAAGACGGCACCGTCTATACCGGACGCAGTTTCGGCGCGCGCGGCGAACGCTTCGGCGAGGTCGTGTTCAACACGAGCATGACGGGTTACCAGGAGGTGTTGACCGATCCGTCATACAAGGGCCAGATCGTGGCCATGACGTACCCGCTGATCGGCAACTACGGCACCAACCTGGAAGATACCGAATCGCGCCAGCCGCAGGTCGAGGGCTTCATCGTCCGGGAGCTGTCGCGCGTTCCCAGCAACTTCCGGTCGCAAGAGTCACTCGACGCCTATCTCATCCAGAGCAATATCCTCGGCATTGAGGGCATCGACACACGGGCGCTGGTGCGCCGCTTGCGCGTGCGCGGCACCATGACGGGCGTGCTCTCCACGGATGATCTCGACGATGTGTCCCTCGTGCACAAGGCGCGGACGAGCCCGGGAATCGTCGGCCGCGATCTGGTCCGCGAAGTGGTTCCCGCGGAGACATTCACCTGGGAAAAAGGCTTTACGAGCGCCTTCGCCTCCCAACTGTTACCGGCGCGGCCGGCCACGCATCATGTCGTGGCCATCGACTTCGGCATGAAATGGAACATCCTGCGCTGCCTCGTGCAGGTCGGCTGCCGGGTAACGGTCGTGCCGGGGACCGCCAGCGCGGACCAGGTCCTCAGCTATCGTCCCGACGGCATCTTTCTCTCCAACGGCCCGGGCGATCCGAGTGCCGTCTCCTACGGCGTCCATGCCATCAAGCAGCTAGCCGGCAAGAAGCCGATCTTCGGCATCTGCCTGGGGCACCAACTGCTTGGACTGGCCCTGGGCGGACAGGCATTCAAATTAAAGTTCGGCCACCGAGGCGCCAACCAGCCGGTGCTCAATCAGCGCACGCAGCGCGTTGAGATTACCACGCAGAACCACGGCTTCGCCATTAACCTCCAGACGCTGCCGCGCGACCTCGAGCCGACGCACATCAACCTGAACGACAATACCCTCGAAGGCATGCGCCACCGCCGCTGGCCGATTT
>DASZFN010001025.1:0-6463 GCA_035939715.1 Gemmataceae bacterium
GATGGTCTCCAGTTCCTGCTTGATCTCCAGGGCCTCTGGGATGGTCAGCACCGTTCGACCCGTGAACTCGTAGCGGGCGGCCAGCTCATCGACCTGGTACTTGTCGGCAAGCCTGCCCACGAGGCGCATGATCTGGCGGGCAAAGGGACTTTGATCGCCGCCGCTGGCATAGAAGAGATGTTCCAGGTCGCGCAGTTGCTCCTCCCGGACCGCCTCGGCAAACCGTTTGGCTAGCTTCCCGGGCGGCGGCGTCTCCGCGGCCAGGTTGTGGAATTGCTTGTGCGCCTCAAGCTGGACACGATCGGTTTCGTAGGTGGCCAGGATCTTGCGTTTGCGCTCGCGTAGGATTTCCATGAGGGCGCCCAGGCTCGGTCCCAGCCCCTTGATCTCGCGGGGATCGAGGTGAACCGCGCGTGCCAGCTCCTCGGGAGTCAGCCGGCGCGTGTTGCCGTAAAAGAGCAGGTGCTCGAACGCCGGCGAAACCAGATCGGGAGGCGGCGCCGTCGGGCTGGGGCAATGGACAGGGTCGTACTTCTGGTACGTATGGATGATGCCGCCCGGCGCTCGGGAAACCTGGGCCGGCTGTCCCTCAGGGGCTGCGTGGGCGTCGTGGTCATTTGAATTCATAAGTGATCCTGCCATGGTGCTGGGAACGCGAGATGCGGTCGGTGGCGTAAAGGCCGGCCAGTACGAACTCCATGCAGGAGGCGCGGACCGCGGCGCTTTCGCTGGCGTTGACCTCGAAGGCCTTCTCCCAGGCCCGCGGCACCCGTTTGAGCCGCTCGGCGTACTGTTCCGAGGGAAGCATATCACCGACTTCGATTTTGACCCCTTTGCCGAAGACCTCGACGATCTCCGCCAGCCCATGCTTATCCACGTATTCGTCAAAGACCGTGCTCACGGCCTCGGCCTGGATGGCTTCGAGCACCTGCCGCTCCGACATCTGATGGCTGCCCATCATGTCGAGTTCAAGTTTGCCCATGGATGAGGAGACCAGGTGTCCCAGATCGCTGATGCGCGGCACGGCCGGCTTCTCCCCCAGGCGCACGCCGCGCTGGCGTGCGCTGGCCACCATGGTGCGATAGTTGGCGATGCTGAAGCGAGCGCTGACGCCGGAATGCTGATCCACGTATTTCGACTTTCGTGCGGCAATGCTGATCTGTTCGATGATTTCCTTCATGAAATAAGGCACCAGCACGGGGTAGTCGCCGCCCAGGTCGACGCACGCCTCCTGTTCCATGATCTCGATGCCGACGGACCGATCCAGCGGATAGTGCGTCTGGATCAGCGAGCCGATGCGGTCCTTGAGCTGCGGAATGACCTTGCCGCTGCGATTGTAGGTGGCGGGGTTGGCCGAGAAGAGGATGAGCACGTCGATATCGAACTGCACCGGGTAGCCGCGGATCTGCACGTCGCGCTCTTCGAGGATATTGAACAGCCCCACCTGGACCAGCTCATCCAGCTCCGGGATCTCGTTCATGGCGAAAATGCCGCGGTGCAGGCGTGGAATCAGGCCGAAATGGAGCGCTTCCTCGGCGGACATGCTCGTGCCGCCGGCCAGTTTGGCCGGGTCGATCTCGCCGATGATGTCGGCAAACTTGGTCCCGGGCGACAGGCGCTCGGCATAACGCTCCTTGCGCGGCCACCAGGCAATGGGGATCTCTTGCTCCGGCCTGTCCGCGACCAGCCGCTTGCAGATTCTGGAAATCGGCCGCAGGGGGTCGTCGTGCACGGGCGACTGCGGCTCGGCGATGTAGGGAATTTCCTCGTCCAGAAAGCGCACCAGCGAACGCATCAACCGGCTCTTCGCCTGGCCTTTTTCGCCCAGGAAAAGCATGTCGTGGCCGGCGAGCAGGGCCAGATTGATTTCCGGGATTACCGTGTTTTCGTAGCCGATGATGCCCGGGAAGAGCTCGTCTCCCTGTTGCAGCAGCCGCAAAAAGTTATCCCGCATCTCTTGCTTGACTGTCCGGGAAGTCCATCCGCTGTCGCGCAGTTCGCGAAGATTGCTCGGTCGCACCTTGCCTGCCATTAGCCAAATATCTCCTTGGGGATCCTGTTCCGCGTCAATTATCTCTATTGTAGGCGCAAGGAACAGAGGCGGACCAGCGGCGCTCACCGCTTCAACTCATAAGATTTGATCTTCCGATCCAGCGTCGAGCGTTCGATGTTGAGAATGGTGGCGGCCTGGCTCTTGTTCCAGTCGGTGTGCGCCAGCGTATGCAGGATATGCTCCTTCTCGATTTCCTCAAGCGAGACGGGGTTGTAAACGGGCGCCTCGCGCGTCAACGGCACCGGGCCGCCGGCTTCCAGCGAGGATAGCCAGATATCGGCCGCGTCGAGCGTCGGGCCGCTCCCGAGAGCGACGGCGCGTTCAACCATGTTGCGTAGCTCGCGGACATTGCCCGGCCAGTGGTACTCTTCCATCTTTTTGATGGCCGCCGGCGTGAAGCCGCGGATGCGCCGGCCGGTTTCGCGTACGAAGCGCTTGAGGAAATGATCGGCCAGGAGAGGTATGTCGCTGCGCCGTTCCCGGAGCGGCGGCACGCGGATCTCCACCACCTGCAGGCGAAAGAACAGATCGCGGCGGAAATGGCCGTCCTGCAGGGCTTGTTCCAATGGCTGGTTCGTTGCCGAGACGACACGCACGTCCACCTTGATCGGCGTGCTGCCGCCGACGCGCTCGAACGGATGCCCTTCCAGGACGCGCAGCAGCTTCGCCTGCGTGCCGATGCTCATCTCGCCGATCTCGTCCAGAAAGATGGTGCCGTGATCGGCTGACTCGAACTTGCCGACCTTCTTGTCGGTGGCGCCGGTGAAGGCGCCTTTCTCATGGCCGAACAGCTCGCTTTCGAGCAGGGTTTCGGACAGGGCCGCACAATTCAGGCAAATGAACGGGCCATCCTTGCGCGGGCTGGAGAAATGGATCGCCCGCGCGACCAGCTCCTTGCCGGAGCCGCTCTCGCCACGAATCAGCACCGTGGCATTGGTATCGGCGACGCGTGCGACCTGGCTCTCGATCGACCGGAGGGCATCGCTGTTGCCCACCAGCTCGCTCTCGACCCGCAACTGGTCGCGCAGGGAGCGGTTTTCGGCCGTGAGCGATTCCTGGCGCGTGAGCTGATGCATGGCGGCGCCCAGGTGTCCCGCCAGGGCCATGGCGAATTCAAGAGCGTCCGCATCCAGGGTCTTGGTCGGATCGGTGCAATAGAGGTGAATGAGCGCCAGCACCTGCTGGCGAAAGATCACCGGGGCACAGATGAGGCTGGTGGCGCCGATGTCCGCCAGGCTGTCGCGAATGCGCAGGTGGCGGTCTTCGGCCACATTCTCCGCGAGCACCGCCTCCTTGCTCTGCATCACCTCGCGGCTGACATATTCGGAGACGCGATTGTATGATTGCGCCTTCGGATCGCGGTGCCGGTGGGCCAGCAGTTCCAGCTCCGGTCCTTCCTTGACCGCCAGAATTGCCCCCACGTCGGCAGGAGTCGCCTCCAGCAGTCCATCGAGCACCACGCCCACGAGTTCTTCCCGATCGGCCGCCGTGCCCATGTCGAGCGCCAGCCGGTAGAGCAGCGACAGATGGCGATTGAGGTTGCTGGCGACGTGCGGCAGCGGGGTCTGCTCCGCGCTCGTGGTCGCAGGCACCGGCGGAATCGGTGTCAGGAAGCGCGTGTGCCGCTGCCGCTTCTTGATGGCCAGGCCGTCGGCTTCGGTCGTCTGAGCCGGCATGTCCGGCAACTGGCCCATCTGCTCCACGAATACCAGCCGTGTATGGCCGAGGTTGATCTCATCGTTGGGCGCCAGCTCCCATTCACTATCGAGCGTTTCGCTGTTGATGCGTGTGCCGTTCAGACTGTTCAGATCGCGCAGGCACCAGCGGCCGTCGGCGAAATAAACCTCCGCATGTTCGCGGCTGCACTGCTCGTCCTTGAGAACGATGCGATTGGTGTTGGCCCGGCCCAGGGTGAAGCGCTGGCCGGGTACGAGGGCGAAGACGTCCCCGAACCCGTCGTCCCGGCGAACCACCAGATAGGCCGTCGTCGTGCCCGCAGCCATGGTTCTCTTCACAAGCGCAGGGAAAGTTGCGAGTTTGCCTGACCCCAATACGATAGCGGCTAGGTGCCTGTTCAGGCAAGGAATTTCGGCTCCTAAGCCGCAAGCGGCCTATCCTTAAGGCGCTAGCGGCCTAAGGAGTAAGCCGCAAGGAGCTTATGCTATCATACATCCGGTCGCGAAGTTCATCGGTGGGCGGAGGAGAAAGCGTCATGTCCACGGCCGCACTTCCCGAAGCAGGTCCGCGTCCTGTCCAGGCGCCGCGTGGTCCAGCGCGCACTTGTAAGGGCTGGATCCAGGAAGCCGCCCTGCGCATGCTCATGAATAACCTGGATCCGGAGGTCGCCGAGGATCCAGACCGCCTTGTCGTCTACGGCGGCTCCGGCAAGGCCGCCCGAAGCTGGGATGCGTTCGAGCGCATCGTCGCCACGCTTCGTAAGCTGGAAAACGATGAGACGCTGCTGGTGCAGTCCGGCAAACCGGTGGGCGTGATCCGCACGCATGAGCTGGCCCCGCGCGTCTTGATCGCCAACAGCTTGCTCGTGCCGAAGTGGGCCACCTGGGAAGAATTCCGCCGGCTGGAGCAAATGGGTCTGACCATGTACGGCCAGATGACCGCCGGCAGCTGGATTTATATCGGAAGCCAGGGCATCCTGCAGGGCACTTACGAAACCTTCGCCGCCTGTGCCCGCCGTCACTTTGGCGGAACGCTGGCAGGCCGCCTGGTGCTCACCGCAGGGCTTGGCGGCATGGGCGGCGCCCAGCCACTGGCCGCGACGATGAACGGCGCGGCTTTTCTGGGGGTTGAAGTCAACCCGGCACGCATCGAGCGCCGGCTGAACACCGGTTATCTCGACCGCATGACGACCAGCCTGGATGACGCCCTTCGCCTTGTCCTGGAGGCAAAACAGAAGCGGCAACCCCTGAGTGTCGGGCTGGCCGGCAATGCCGCCGAGGTGCTTCCCGAACTGGCGCGGCGCGGCATCATTCCGGATGTGCTCACCGATCAAACATCCGCCCACGATACGCTCAACGGCTACGTCCCCGTCAAGAAGTCCGCGGCTGAGGATCTTGACGCGCTGCGCGTCGATCGTCCCGATGAGTATGTCCAGCGAGCCCTGCACTCGATCGGCCGGCATGTGCGGGCCATGCTCGACTTGCAAAGCCGGGGCGCGGTGACGTTCGAATATGGCAACAACATTCGCGCCCAGGCTGTGGAAGCTGGGGTTCCGGACGCCTTTCGCATTCCCGGCTTTGTACCGGAATATATTCGCCCTTTATTTTGTGAAGGGCGTGGCCCGTTTCGCTGGGCGGCATTATCAGGAAACCCGGAAGATATCTATCGGACCGACCAGGCGGCGCTTGACTGTTTCCCGCAGGACGAAGCCCTCGCCCGCTGGCTTCGGTTGGCGCGCACAAAGGTTCAGTTTCAGGGATTGCCCGCGCGCATTTGCTGGCTGGGCTACGGCGAGCGCGCCAGGCTTGGTCTGCGCTTCAACGAAATGGTCCGTCGTGGCGAGCTGCAAGCGCCCCTTGTCATCGGCCGCGATCATCTGGACGCCGGTTCCGTTGCCTCGCCGAATCGCGAAACCGAGGCGATGAAGGACGGCTCCGACGCCATTGCCGACTGGCCGATCCTCAATGCGCTCATCAATACCTCATGCGGCGCCGGCTGGGTCAGCGTGCACCACGGCGGCGGTGTCGGCATCGGCTACAGCCTGCACGCCGGCATGGTAGTCGTTGCCGACGGCAGCGCCGAGGCGGAGCGCCGGCTCGAGATGGTGCTCACCAGCGATCCCGCCACCGGGGTCATTCGCCATGTTGACGCGGGCTATGAAGAGGCAACTGCCTGCGCCGAAGAACGGGGCGTGCACATCCCTGGTCTTAATTACTAGGGCAGAATGGATACCATCATCCGCCACGCCGCTCAACTGGTATGCGTCGCGCGGGGTCAAGAACCCGCAAAACGCGGACCTGCCATGCAGGAGCTGGCGATTATTGAAGACGGAGCCCTCGCCATCAGGGAAGGCCGCATCGCCTGGGTCGGCAGGACGGATGAACTCCCGCCGCAGGCAGCAGGGAACGCCGAGATCATCGACGCTTCAGGGAAAACCGTGCTCCCCGGCTTCATCGACAGCCATACCCATCTCATCTTCGCCGGCTCCAGGGAAGCCGAGTTTGAACAGCGCCTGCAAGGCAAGAGGTATCAAGAGATCGCCGCGAGCGGCGGCGGAATTAATGCGACGGTCACCAAGGTGCGTCAGTCAGCCAGGGAGCAGTTAAAGGCGGAGGCACGCGCGCGGCTGACACGGCTTCTGAAATTCGGCGTAACCACCGTCGAGGTGAAGAGCGGCTACGGACTGTCATACGCCGATGAGATCAAGTGCCTGGAGGTCGTTGCCGAACTGAA
>DASZFN010001026.1:0-3831 GCA_035939715.1 Gemmataceae bacterium
GCCGAGAATCAAGCCCAGCGATATGCCTCCCAGCCAGCGCCGCCCATAGCGCGGCCTGGCCGGTTTGGCTGCCTTGGCCTTCTTGGGCCGTTCCTCTTCTTCCACGGCGACTGCGGTGCTTTCCTCCGCCTCGCCTTCCGCCAGACCGGCGAGCGTTCCCTCGTCGTCGGCCTGTGCGGGCGTGACCTTCTTGCCCTTGCCCTTGGCTTTGACTGGCTCATCCGCCGCTTCCTCCGCCAGCGCTTCCGTGTCTTCCTTGGAAACTGCGGCGGCTTCTTCTTCGGCGAGCAGCGTCTCCTCTGCGCTCTTGTCCTCTTCAACCACGGCCGTCAGTTCTTCCTCGTCGACCGCCTCGGAAACGACATCCGACTCGTCCACGGCCTCGATCTGCTCAGTGGCCTCGGCAGGCTGCTCCGCAGCCGGCGCGCGTTGCGATTTGGGGCCCGGCTTCGGCTCCTCGGCCAGCGTGGCATCTTCGTCGGCTTCGCTTTCCGGCGCCAGCTGGGTCGGAATCGATTTTTTCCCCAGCTTCGTCTTGGGCGACTTGGGTTCGATCGGCTTTTTCGCGCGCTTGGGGGCCGGCTTGGCCGGTTTTGCTTGCGCCTTGTCCGCCTCGTCCACCTCACCCAGGTCCATGACCTCGTCTTCCGTCTTGTCCGGCATCGACGCCAACTGGAGGCGGGTTTCGTCCGGCGGAGCCTTGTCCGAGTCCTCATGCTTTTCTGCGGCCTTGAGGATTTCGTCCGGGATTTCCAACACCGACGAGGACCCCAGGTCCACTGCCGAGGTCGACTCTTCGATGGGAAGCTGGCCCGAGGCAAACACATCGTCCAGCATGGATTCACTCGGTGTGCCGGCACTCTCGGCTGCAAGCAGGTCCATCTCCGACGGTCCTTTTTCCACCGGCGCGCCAAGGTTAACATCGGAATCGGGTTCGTCGGCCGTATTGGATTCGGCCGAGATCGGGTCCTCGGTCACTTCCGCAGCCAGTTCCTCCACAGGCTCGGCGTGGTCACTCGACTCTTCAATGAGGGCCGCGAGGGCCTGATCGTCGACCGGATCATGCGAAACTTCCGCCGGCAGGGCTTGATCGCTCGGTTCGTCGACGACATTGGCGACGAGCGCTTCTTCCTCCGGCTCATCAACGACCTGGGCGACCAGTTGGTCTTCCTGCGGCTCATCCACAACCTGCGCCACCAGCGCTTCTTCCTCGGGTTCATCCACAACCTTCGCAACTAAAGGCTGTTCCTCTGGCTCGTCCACGACCTGGGCGACCAGGGGCTGGTCGGCCTGTTCCTCGACAACTTGAGCCGCCAGCGGCTGCTCCTCCGGCTCATCGACGACTTGCGCGACCAGTTCCTCTTCCGCCGGCTCATCGACGACCTGAGCGAGTTCTTCCGCGGAAGCCAATTGCGTCTTGGGCGGAGCCTTCTTGGTAGGCTGATCCTGCGGAGGATCGTCCACCACACTGGCAATCAGTGTCTCGTCTTTCTCGCCGACATTGGCCGGAGCGTTCACCAGGTCGGACCAGGATGCGTCCGGCGTCGGTTTGGCGGATTCAGGTTCCAGAAGAACGGTTTCGTTACAGGCCGGGCAGCTGGTAAGCCCTTGTGGGATGGGTTTTTTGCAGGTTTCGCAGTACTTAGTCATGGCTCCGGCCGCTCCAAAGTGGCGGTAATGAAGAAAAAGGTGCGCGAGGTGTTCGAGATTCCGTGAACGGCACTAACTATCCATTTTTCGCTGGCGTGTCCGTTGCAGCAACGAATTTATTGCGAATGGGAAAATACTGCGCGGGGCCCTAACTCTCCCGCATTCCACCTGGGTCGTGGAATCGCTGCTACTGGACTATTGAGTCAGTATAGCGGAAACGGCCTGTCAGTGGCAGTTGGCTAAATGGTTTCCAGCACCGGAACGGATTGGATGAGATCCTTTATGACATCGGTTGTCCTGCGGCCTTCAATTTCGGCTTCGGGACGCAGGATCAGCCGGTGGCCGAGCACCCACTTGGCCACCGCGTGGACATCCTCGTGGGTGAAGTAATGGCGCCCCGCCAGCAGAGCGCGGGCACGGGCACAACGCAACAGACACAACGCCGCCCGCGGACTGGCGCCCAGGGAAAGCTCCGGGTGCTCGCGGCTGGCTGTTGCCAGGTCGACGATGTAATTCAGCAACGCCTCGCTGCCGTGAACCCGCGAAAGCTGACGTTGCAATTGCAAGATGAGTTCCCCGGTGAAGACCTGGTCCACTTCGCCGACCGCCTCGCTGTGCAGCTTGAGCATGTTCACTTCTTCACGATGCTCGGGATAGCCCATTTCCACACGCAGCAAGAAGCGGTCGAGCTGGGCTTCCGGCAGACGGTAGACGCCCTCCTGCTCCACCGGGTTCTGCGTCGCCAGCACCATGAATGGCTGCGGCAAGGGGAGCGTGGTGGCCTCGATCGTCACCTGATACTCCTGCATCGCTTCCAGGAGCGCCGACTGCGTCTTCGCCGGGGCGCGATTGACCTCGTCGGCGAGCAGCACCTGGCAGAAAATCGGCCCCTTGCGCAGCACGAACTCGTTGCTCTTGCGATCGAATATGTACGTGCCGGTTACATCCGACGGGAGCAGGTCCGGCGTGAACTGGATGCGCTGGAACTGTACTCCCAGGACTCGCGCAAATGTCTTCGAAAGTGTGGTTTTGGCGATGCCGGGCACACCTTCAAGCAGGACATGTCCCCCGGCCAAGAGAGCAATGAGAAACTGATAGGTAATGGACTCCATGCCGACGACCACACGGGCCACCTGCTCGATGGTGCGATCGCGAAGGGTGCGGGTTTGCTCCGCAAGTTGCCGCGAAGCTGTGCCGTCATCATTTTCGAGGCGGAGTACCATGAGAGAAGTCTACAAATCACCCGGAGTAGTGCAACTGCCAGCCGCGCAGTTGCCCTCGCAACATCCGTAAGGTCCCCAGCACATTCTGGAAGCGCGCGGCCGAAATGGATTGTGGCGGTCCATACGCCAGGTGCCACAGGTCGCGCAGCCAGCCATTGAGCTGCGCTTCCCGGTCCGGTTGCCCGCTCGGACGCACCGTCGGTGGCCTGGTGGTGTCCGTTGAAAAGCCCGGAGGAGCAACTTCCATAAAGAACTGCTGCAATACCCCTCGGGCCGCATCGCTGAACTTGCCTTCGCGGTGCATCTCGGCCGTGCGGTCGCGCAGCGGCAACCGCGAAGGGCCGTAGCGCAATGCCGCTACCGAGAATAGCTCCATGCCCGGCTCCGGCCGAAAGCGGCGCAAACTCAACCGTTGCAGCACCAGCAGCAACGCCACAACGCTGCCGCCGATCGCCACGATGGCCAGCCATGTCGTCCGTGGCACGCGCTGCAGCCACCGGTCCAGCGTGTCATTACGTTCCTGACCTGCAATGAAACCGTCGACGCCGTGAACCAGCTCATCTACCGAACGTTCGTCGAATAGAAACCCCGGTTGCAGCGAAACATTGAGATTCGTCACCGGCACGCCGTCTTCGAGGTAAAGTATGCGATCGCGCTCCGGAGCGCCGCGTTCGGCGTGGACCAGCCATTCCAGGCAACGGTTCGCAAAGACGGCGTTGTCATCCTCCTGCTGCAATAGCATGCAGTTGATGAAGATGCTGTGGTCGGCAAGAAAAATCGCCCGGCCCTGAGTCCTGGGCAAAGTGCCGCCGGCGGCGAACAGCAACCTGTCTTCTGGCAGTTTTGCCTCACGGTCATCAGCAACGGTCCCTCGAGGCAAATAGGCCAACGGCTCCAACGGACTACGTTTCCGTAGTTCCAGGTAACTGGGCAGATTGGTGGCCAGGACTCCAAGCCC
>DASZFN010001027.1:0-2322 GCA_035939715.1 Gemmataceae bacterium
TGGCGGGCTCTGGAGATTCTGCTGGTTGAGCCGCGGTGGCTCGCGTATGTGGAAACGCTCGGGCGCCGAAATGGGCCGCGGTTGCGGCCGTATCCGGGATGATCTTTTGTCTGATCGGTTTCGGCTTCCATTGGGCGCTCCTGATGCCCGCGGTAAATGCCTCCGAGAACCGGGAGGTAGTGAGAGCTTCTGGGGACCTGAGTCTGGCCATTCCGTTGGCACTGGGCGCTGGGCTCGTTAGCATGACCGTCGCCGGTCTCATTCTCCTCGGCGGCCGGCCCAGGTAGCTTCGGTTGGCGGGCGACCTCCGCACACCCGAGGCGTTCCGGTCCCTGTGCAAACCAGGCCGTTGCACTTGGCCTGATGCCGGCAGCGCGAGTCCGTCTTGCCTTTGCGCAACCGGGAAAGACACAACAATGCGACGAGTCATGCTGTTTTGCGGGGGAGCCTTTCTCGCGTTGGCGGCCGGGACCATCCTGTGGAATGCCTCTGACGTGTATCTATTCACGGATGGGTGGCATTCGGCCGCATTCAGACGAATGGTCGGCCTGGGGATCATCGTCGAGGGAGTCCTGGCTGCTTTCGGGGCCGCTCTGTGTCTCGGGCGTGCCGCTGTCCCGTTGACTCCGGGGCCAACGCAGAGCCGCACAGCGGATCCAGGGCTTGCCCTGGCGACCACCGGCGGGGGGCCGGTGCTGCCGCTCTGCGGGATACTCTTCCTGCTCGCGGCGGTAGGACCTTTCGGGCAAGCGCGCTTCGATTCGCAAATGCTCGAAGTCATGGACAGTATGCCCGGTCAATGGGGAGCCGATCTCGTCGATGCTGACCGCAGGCACGAACGGACGGAGTGGACCTTCGCCGTTCTCTGGCTTGCTGTTGGGGGAGCGCTCCTGGCCACGCCGCTGTTCTTGAAGCAGCGTGTTTGGCAGCTGGGCTGGCGAATGAACGGGGTTGGTTGCGGAATCGCTGCCGGCGGCCTCTTGCTGTCCGGCATGGGCGCTTTTGTGTGCTTCGCGAACGGTTTGCTGATGGAAGGCGCGAAGGAGGAATTCGCCTATGCCGGATATCTCGGGGTGCTTGCGGGCGCGCTCGTTGCCGTAATTGGGAGCATCATGGCGGCAGCCAGAAGGTCGAAAGACTGAAAGGGATAATCGGATCGTACCGATGGCTAGGACGGCGTCGTCTGCGACGCCCCGAGAAATGCACGGAACCACCCTTCCATGCCGGATGCCGGCACGCCACTTCATGCCCTGAATACGCATGTCCTACGTGCCCGAATTCCATCCTGGCTCACTGGGATACGGCCCACGGGTGACGAAGCCCAAGCCGCTGCTTTTGCATCCTTCGCTTTGTTGCTGGACGGCAGTCCCATCGGAGTGGATAATGCACGATTCCTAGAGCTTGAAAAAATGCCTGCATGCCCTCCTAAAGCAATTAGGTAGCTAAAAATATGTCTGGCAATGGCGTGGAATTGTCAACGTTGTCCAGTCACCTATGGGAATCCGCCAATATCCTGCGCGGCCCGGTCGATGCTGCCGATTTTAAGACCTATATCTTCCCGCTGCTCTTCTTCAAACGCATTTCCGATGTGTTCGACGAAGAAATCGCCGAGGCACTCGACGAGTCGGGCGGCGACCAGCAATACGCCCTCTTCCCGGAAAACCATCGCTTCCAGTTTCCCGACGACTGTCATTGGGCCGAGGTGCGCAAGCAGACCACGAACGTCGGCCAGGGTTTGCAGCGGGCCATGCGGGAAATCGAGAAAGCCAATCCCGATACGCTGTACGCCATCTTCGGCGATGCGCAGTGGACCAACAAAGACCGCCTCTCGGATGCCTTGCTCCGCGACCTGATCGAACACTTCTCCAAGCTACCGCTCGGCAACAAGGCAGCCCGCGCCGACGTCCTCGGCCAGTCCTACGAATACTTGATCAAGAAGTTTGCCGACGCCACCAACAAGAAGGCGGGCGAGTTCTATACGCCGCGCAGCGTCGTGAACTTGATGGTCCGTATCCTAGATCCCCGCGAGGGCGAGACAATCTACGATCCGGCCTGCGGCACCGGCGGCATGCTGATTGAGGCAATTCACCACGTCCGAGAGGCCGGCGGCAATATCCGGACGATTTGGGGCAAGCTCTTCGGCCAGGAGAAGAATCTCACCACGTCGGCCATCGCTCGCATGAATCTCTTCCTGCACGGCGTGGATGACTTCCAGGTCGTGCGTGGCGATACGCTGCGTCAACCCGCGTTTCACACCGGGGATAGTCTCGCCACGTTCGATTGCGTGATTGCCAATCCGCCGTTTTCGCTTGAAAAGTGGGG
>DASZFN010001028.1:0-3546 GCA_035939715.1 Gemmataceae bacterium
ATCTTCGGCGAGGGAGGCTAAGCCGACATCAAGAACAATTTCTGCGACTGGCTCCGGCCTGGAGCCTTGCGGCGCCCGCAAGGAGAACCCCAGGCGCGTCCGCTGGAATACTGCCGTGTGCTCGGCTGGGGGGGCCGATGCTGCTCTCTCCGACACGGACAATCACCGCGAAGGGGCGCCGCCGAAGGCTACGGCGCCGCGCGCTCTGCCGACCGCGCCTTCAGTCAGAGACCTTCCGAGTTGCTTGAATGATAACGCCCAGGCTGGAATGCAAACGCCTGGAGCTTGAATTCCACAGGGGAACTCAATCCTGGAGTATGCAAGCCAAGCTCGCCTACAAGAAGCCGCAACAGTTTCGGCTTGTTGGCGAGGTACTTGGCAACCAGGAGATGGATATTGGTTCCAACGAGAAAGAGTTTTGGTGCTGGATCAAATGGTGCGATCCGCCGCTGTCGTACCACGGTAAGTACCAAACTTGGGCCAAATCCAGGACTTTGCCGCTGGCGCCGGATTGGCTGCTGGATCTCCTGGGTCTGAGCGAGCAGAAGGAGCCGCCGATCTACGAGCTTTCCGTGCTCCCCAAAACCATCGAGCTAACACAAGCATCGTCTTTTTTTAGCCGCGCGAAACGCAAGATAAGCGTGTTCAATCGTTCGCCGCACCCGATCCCAATTGCCGGCTATCGTCTGGAGGATGCCGCCGGCAAGGAACTCTACTCTGCGTCCATCACCGAGATGCAGCGTGATCGAGCGACCGGTGCGGTATTGCCGCGCCGACTGGAATTAAACTGGCCCGAGCAGCGCATCACAATCAAGGCCACGTTGGCAGACATCGCCGTCAACGCGCCGCTCGACCGTGAGCGCGCGGCCCGGCGGCATAGCCGTCGCAGGCGCCCGAGGCGGCCAGAACGACAACGCAGAAGCAAGCACCCGTCACTACACCAATGATCACGTTGCGCATGGCAATTCTTTATCGGTGATGAATCCGTACCACCCAATCACTTAGATTAACTGTAATGAACTGGGTTTAATAACAAGAGGGATTTTTCGCGGCGGTCCGATCTGGCAAGCGGGCACACCTGGCCAGACGCGGCGCAAACGCGGCAAACCGTTTACAAAGTGCGGCCGGGCGCTCCGCACGCACACGAAAAAATGAACCGCCACGTCCCAGCCGTCATGCCCCCCCACGTCCTGTTCTAGCGTTCGCTGACTGGAATTCGCCTGACTCTCCTTCCGCCCCACCTGTCGAGCCTGTGGCTGGCGCTGGTGACGCCCACGACCTTCGAGGTCGGCGGCACTTGATCGAAGGTAACCTCGATTTTGCTTTTTAATAGAATGGCCTGTGCAGGCTGGGCAATGGCCTTTTGTTTACTGCCGCCGGCTCCAATTCCTTGATGGTCAATTAAGATGGCTGAGGACAACCAGCCAGATCTTCAGGTCAATGGCTGGCTCAAGACTTTGGGCATTGAATCGCTATGCCAGTGGGATGTGCTCGTCTTCCTGTACCGCCATCAGTCCAGCCTGGTTAGCGCCGAGAGCATCGCGCGCTTTCTGGGTTATGCGACCGCCGAGGTCGTCGCCGCACTCGACAGCCTGGAATCCTCAGGGCTCGTCGAGCGTTCGCGGGTCTCCCAAGGAGTGCGCTTGTACCAAGTGACCGCATCGGCAGCCCCTGCGCGTCGTGACGCCCTGGAGCGGCTCATGACTCTCGCTGACAGCCCCACTGTGCGTCTGCTCCTGGCCCGGAAGCTGCAGGGCAGCTGCTAACCTGACCAGAACAAAAACGAGTTCGGTTTGCGTAGCGTGAAAGGTAATGAAACATGACGGAGAGCGATCGGGTCCAGACGGGCATTTACGGCCTGGACCAAATCTTCTTGGGCGGGATTCTCAAGGGCAATCTGATCCTGGTCGAAGGCGCGGTCGGCACGGGCAAGACCCTGCTGGGCGTGGAGTTCATCTACCGGGGCATTACCGAGTACGACGAGCCCGGCATCATCGTGGTCTTTGAGACGTCCCCGAGGAAGCTCATCCGGGATGCCACGGGCTTCGGCTGGAATCTGGACGAGCTGCAGCAGCGGAACAAGCTGAAGATCATCTTCACGAGTCCGCAGGTGCTCGACCAGGAGCTGCGTTCGCCGGACAGCCTGCTCCTGGAAACCGCGGCGGAGATCGGCGCGCAGCGCATCTTCATTGACGGCATTTCGCTGTTACGCACGCTTTCGACTGGCAGCGGCGCCAGCGGCAACGGGGCCGCCTCCTACCGCGAGCTGTTACAGAAGTTGATCGAAGGGCTGCAACGCGAGAACCTGACCGCGATGCTCTCCCACGAGGCCCTCGCTCACCAGGAGCAGGCCGCCGCCTTGGAGGTAGCGGAATTCCTCGCGGACACCGTGATTGTCCTGAAGCGTGAACATCGCCACCGGAGTATCCACCGCAGCCTGGAAATCATGAAAAGCCGGGGACAGGACTACGAGGCCGGCACGCACACGTTGCGTATCACCGCCGGCAAGGGGTTGGAGGTGTTCCGCCGCGTGCAGATCCGGGCGCGTGGCGCCCAGGTACAGCCTACTTCCGTCACGAAACGCTCGCTCATCGGTTGCGAGCCACTCGATGCCCTGATCGGCGGCGGTATCTTCGACGGCTCCACCACCATGGTCGTGGGCATCTCGGGCGCCGGCAAGACCGTGCTCGGCGTGCAGCTGCTGCTGGAAGGAGCATTGAAACATGGTAAACGCGGCCTGCTGGTCTCCCTGGATGAGCACCCGGCACAAATCCTGCGCAATGCCGAGACCCTCGGCCTGAATCTGAAAGAACAGGTCGATGCGGGGAATATCCAGGTTTTCTACGATTCTCCGCAAGAGCTGGAGATTGATGCTCACTTTGATCTCATCATCCGGACTATTGAGAAGCACAAGATACAGCGGCTGCTCATTGACGGCATGACGAGCTATAGCAACGCCATCGGGGATCAGACGTTGTACCGCGATTTCATCCACTCCCTGGTGGCCTATAGTAAACACAATCTCATGACGACCTTCTTCAACTATGAAAATCCCGAGCTGTTTGGCGTGACGCACTACATGCCGGATTATGCCATCAGCTCCATCGTGGATAACCTCATCCTGTTGAACTTCGTGGAGCTGGGCGCCTCGCTGCGCCGCGCCATCACCGTGGCCAAGGCGCGGGGCAGCGAACATCAGTTTGTCACCCGCGAGTTCACGATCGGGCCAGGCGGTATCAGCCTTCTGCCCATGGAAGAGGGCAAAGGCCTGCCCGTGCTGCCGTTCCAGAGGTATTATGGACTCCTGAGCCGCGCGCCGACGCGGCTCAGCCCCAATTTGCCGCGAGGCGGGGAGGGCGGTGCCCGCCCCGAAGCAACGTAACACTGCTCTTCTTGCCTTGCAACACGCAACGTAGCCGCATTCGCAAGAATGCGGGTCTTGATGGGTTGGCGGCCCGTATTCTTGCGAATGCGGCTACACGGAAAAAAGGAAGCCATGCCCATCCCGGAGCATCGTGTGCTGGAGCACAACCGCAACCAAGACAA
>DASZFN010001029.1:0-10906 GCA_035939715.1 Gemmataceae bacterium
TGAAACATTCGCCCGTGCTGCGCTCGCCGACCACGATCACGTGATGCTTGTCTTGCCAGGCCGCCACGACGGCATCGGGAGCATGCATTTCCCGGTTATTGACCAGGACCGCCACCGGCCAATCCCGGAACAGGCAGTCGCGGTCGGCGGCGAATTCCTTCACCTGGTTCCTGGCATCCCGCGTGCGCCAGAGCAGTCCGCCCTCGAGAAGGGCGTCGGCGAGCAAGGCCGCCTCATGAATGCCGCCGCCCCCATTCAAGCGCATGTCGAGAATCAGAGCGCGAAATCCTTCCGCTTGTAGTTGCGCCTCCTTCTGGCGCAATTCGTGCACGACGCTGCTGGTCAGGGATTTGATCTGCAGGTAGGCGATCGGCGCCGCGGAATCGACGCGAAAATTCCAACCATCTTCCGAAGTGCGTTGGTACCCGAGGACGGTCTCAAAGGGCACCACGCCACGAATCATCTTGAGGCTGCGCACTTCTTGCGTATCCGGCTGACGCACGTCGATGGTCACAGGGGTGCCTTCTTCGCCGCGAATCAAGTCGACCACCTGTGTGATCGTCATGCCGCTGGTCTTGACGCCGTTGACCGCCACGATCAAATCATCGGTTTTCATACCCGCCTTGTAGGCGGGTCCGTTGCGGAAGGCGATGCGGACCTGCGTCAGCTTTTCCTTGTCATTGACGGCGATCTGAATGCCCGTGCCGACGTAACGGTTGGCCGCGGTCTGATCCATGACCTTCGCCTGCACCGGGTCGATCACATTCGCTTCTCCGGGCACGCTGCCCGACAGCCCCTGAAGAACAAGTTCCTCGCGTGCGCCAGGTATTGCTGTTGGCGCAGCGCTGTTTGCCGTCCAGATTTCCTGAAAAAGGGCCGTCCATTGCGGCTCGCTGGTTATTTCAGAGACCCGCTTGCCCAGGTTGGAAGGCAGCCGAGAAGGGCGCAGAGGCTGTTTGGATGCCTTGATTGTCAAAGCCTGGAGGCTGCCAAGCAACATGGCCTGTCTTGCCGGCGGATTAATATGGTTTTCCAGCACCGTGTCCGTGATGACCCAAATCCGGTGCGCCAGCGCCTCAGGCGTGACAGTTTTCTCATTGCTCGCAGCAACCTGAGGTGCCGGCTTCTCTTCGCCGGCAAGTGTTTGCAAGGTGAATGCACCACAAATCAGGCCAACCAGGAAGAATGCGCAACGACGATACATCGGGAAATCCTCCGGCTTGTGATTTTGCTCCCAATCAGAGACGAGGCAGCGGCCGCCGGCATTCAAGAGGCGGGCAAAAAACAGGCCGCTGTCAGGGGATCAGGATGTCCATGAGAGTTCTGGCTGGACGGTTTACAAACCCTTACCGCCTGGTGGAGAGGCAGGCTTGGAATCGCCGATCTTCAACGGCAGAGCTTTCGTTTTCATTAAGGTGCCCAGGCCAACATGAATCTCCTTGCTGTCGCCGGCTTTTTCGATGGCGCCATTGGCTCGCGACAGCAGATTCTGTTCAATGGACGGGTGCCACTTGTGAATGCCCTGGCGGACTGCGTCGCCGATGAGCTTGGCGGCATCGCCGCCCACGCCTGCCACATGCTCCAGGACAAAATGCTCGTAGCTGGTGTTCGCCTTCACAATGCGCAGGCGAAACACCACTTCCGGCAAGGATCCTTTGGACCACTCCACGCGCGAGCTTGCTTCACAGGCCAGCACCAACTTGACGCGCAGGCGGGCGCGGGCATTGCCGGAATAGAGGCGCACGCCCGCTTTCCAATCCTGCACCTCGTAGTCCACGCGCACGTCCACTGCCAGGGTGAGGTCGAAGGTCGTCCGTTCGCGGTCCGGCTGCTGAATGTTTTGAATGGTCACGGTCAGCGTGTTTGCCAAATTCGGCGCCGTGACCTGGATCTTGCGCCATTTGCCGTCATTGCGTTCGGCGTGCATCACGTGGGCACGAATGTCGAGCCCCTTGCCGCTCCACTTCAAGCCCGTAGCGACCGCCTTGGTCTGTCCCCAGCCCGGGCTCTTCTCGTAAAGCACCGTGGGCAGGCTGTGAATCAGGTAAGTGCGCAAGGCGCCGGCAACGGCATCCGCGGAATTGGCTGCCGCAGGGACGGGAAGCATAGGTGGTTTCGCCGCTGCCGGCATTCCGGGACCGGCCAACGCAGGAGCGGTGGCGAAAACCAGCACACCAAGGCTCAACGGCCGGAAAAGCATGATCATCCTCAAGCGCATGGGACGCCGTCGCGCGACCAACTGATCTATCAAAGGATATCGGCACGGCAGCCGGCCGGACAAGGGGACCTGGCGAGTCGCGACAGGGAGTGAACTTGCCCGAAGAGAATAAAGCGCGGCGGTTGCCTGGTTTGCTCAAATTGCGGTAGTGTCTCGCTTTGCCAGGTACTCAGCTCGGCTCGCGGAGTTGCTGCAGGGCCTCCTCGCTCAGCTGGCTCATCAGGCGGCAGCCGATCAGCCACCTTCGGGGAGCTTGACACTCGACGCGCACCACGCGGGCCAGCAGAAACTGGGTTGGCCCGTCTTCTTTGCCCGTCAACTCCAGCACCAGGACGGTTTGCGGATGGAAGCGGCGATTGGTGACTAAACAAATGCCGTTCGCGGAGATGTCCCTGGCGCGGGCGATCCAGCGCGAATATTTGGCTGCGCCGAGCGCCCGGCAAGCGCCATGCAGCTTGGAACCATAGCGGACCGCCGCACGGCGCTCGGAGCCAGCCGGCTTGCCTGGAGCCGCTTCGGAGACAATGACGCGGGGCTCTGTTTGTCTTACGGCTTGGCCGCGGAGCAGGTCTCTGCCGGTCAAGGCCGCCACGAACTCCGCGGCGGAAGCAAAACGCTGCTCGATCTCCGCCTGCATGGCCCGCTGAATCACCGCTGCCACACGCGCGCCGAGCCCGGGAACCAGCTCGCGGGGTGGCGTGTACTGGTTCCAGGCCTTGAGCTTGAACATGGTCATGAGCGGCTTGCGCGTCTGAAACGGCATCACGCCCGTGACCATCATGTACAGCGTGGCGCCCAGTCCGTAGACGTCGCAGCGCGCGTCGACGTGCTTGGCATCGCCTACTTGCTCCGGCGCCATGAAATGGGGCGTTCCCAGGCCGCGGCCCAGGTTGGTCAGACTCAGCTCGCAGGATAGATCCTTGGCCAATCCCAGGTCGCTCAGCTTGGCCTGGCCGTCGGCCGTGACCAGAATGTTGTCCGGCTTGACGTCGCGATGGATGATGCCGTGCTCGTGCGCGTCCTGCAGGGCGTCGGCCACCTGGACGATGAGCGAGATCGCTTCCTCTTCCGGCAAGGCGCCGCGGCGCTCGAGGATGTCGGCGACGCTTTCGCCGTCCACGAATTCCATGACCAGATAGGGGGGCTCGGCGTCGCGCTGAAATTCGTAGCCGTGCACGATGTTGGGGTGATTGAGGAGATGAATGGTGCTGAATTCGCGGGCAAAGCGCTTGAGGAGCACTTCATCCTCGGTTACCTCTTCATTGACAACCTTGATGGCGACGACCTGGCCGGTGATGCGATGAATGCCTTTGTAAACCACCCCGGTGGCGCCGGTGCCGACCTGCTCCAGCACGTCGTAACTGCCGATGTGTGCCGGCGTTTTTGCCTTCGGTTTTACCGACATTCCGGGTTCTCCTCGCGTGGAGGGATCGCGCAACAATTTCCGGCGGGCGGCGCTGCACGCTTGCATTGAGAAAATTGCGGGGTCCACGGAAAGCGTAGCTCATGAACCTGACACGGCTTTGCACAAAAAACGTGTCTGGAACCTTGGGTTTGCGTGAACTCCCCTTTTCTTGCTCCATATGGTAGGGTTCCAGGCGCTTTTTTGTGCAAAGCCGCCATTTCCCCGCTTTTCGTGCCAACATTGACAACCGTACACTAGTCGGCCATGATTCTTTGATGACGCCGGCCTTCCTTCCGTCCCGCCGCCACCGCACCGCTGGCCCCAGACCGAAATGTGGGACCGTGGCGGTCCCAATTTTTCTTGGCCCACCACCCACGCAGTTGACCATTTTTCTGGTCAACGTTACGATTGGCCGAAACCAAGAATCTGAAAACCTTACGTCCCAATCCGGTCGCGGAAAGGGAATTGCCCTTGCTTGGGAAATATCGAGTTCTTTTTTCAGTAAATGACAAAGACCAGTTGGTAACCGTCATTTTAGTTGGGGAGAAACGCGGCAACCGATTACTGGTTCTGGGAGAGGAGTTCAGCGCGCATCATGAAAGTGATCCCATTGAGTGAAGCCAAAGCACGCTTGAGTTATTACAGCCGCCTCTGTCACCGCGAAGCGGTCATTGTCACCGTCAAGGGAGTGCCGGCATTTCAGCTGGCTCCTCTTGAGGAAAACGACGATTTGATAGACCGGCTGCTGGAGTTCAATCCGAAGTTCCGTGACTATCTGGAAGGCTGCCTGCGCGGCCGCAGCCTGTCGTCCGCAGAGGCTCTCCGAAGATTGAAATAGATCCAGCGTGCTGCCGCGGGTCGGATTGGCAAGCGCGCCGCCCGTATCTTCACTGTGTGTGAGAGCAGGAAGCCGTGCTCGTTGAAGCCGCCGAATACAGGGTTCGGCGTGGTGTCCCAGTAGAAGCCCACGACCTGCCCCTGGTCGTTGAGCGAAAAGGCGTTGCTGCCCTGGCCAGGTGCCGTTCCCGCGGCGGGGTCATTGAGAGTAGTGAACTGGCCGTTCGAGAGCAGGAAACCGTGGGTCACGTTGTTGGCGTCGCCGTAATTGCCGGAGATCAGCCCGCTGGCGTTGATGCCGATGGCGAAGGTGCCCTGGACACCGTTTCCCGTCGTCCCGGCATTGGGTCATCGATCCTCTGGAAGACATAGCTGGGCACCATCCGATCTTCGAGGGCCTCCATCGGCTTTTCCCGCGCCATGATCGCTCTGCACGCGAGCAAAACCCGGCTTGATCCGCGCCCTAAGCTTGTTTAGCTTGGAGATCCTGCATAGCCTTTACGCCCTTCCAGGAGGCACTTCTGCATGCTCACTCTGCTGGGTAGCCCGCGGCGCTGCTGCGATGGCCTGACTCGCCGGGAAACGCTGCAGGCGGGCGGCCTCGCACTTCTCGGCGGCTTCTTCAATCTGCCGAGCCTGCTCGCACTGGAACAGCGGCGTGATCCGGCAGCACGGCCGGGGAAAGCCAGGAGCGTGATCCTGCTTTATCTCCTCGGCGGGGCTGCCACTCAAGACATGTTTGACTTGAAACCCAACGCGCCGCAAGGCATTCGCAGCGAATTCCGCCCGATGTCGACCAGCGCGCCCGGCGTACAGATTTGCGAGCACTTGCCGCGCATGGCGCGGTGGATGCACAAGGCCGCCATCGTTCGCTCCGTGAATCATAAGGCGGGCTGCCACAACTGTCTGCCGTCCTACACCGGCCATGATTTGCCGATGCCGGACCAGCATCCGCGCGACACCGATCCGCCGAGCATGGGCTCGGTCTGCGAGTACCTCAACCCGGGACAGGGTGACATGCCGGCTTACGTCTACATGCCCTGCTGGCTTGGCTGGGGTCAGGTGTTCCGCCGCGCCGGTCCGTATGCCGGCTTCCTGGGCAAACGCTACGACGCCCTCACCACCGAGTGCCAACCACATCCCGCCGCCAGTACCCCGGCGCCCCGAGCGGGCCATCCGCAGCTGGTGTGCGGCGAGCCAATCTTACCTAATAGTGTTCTGGAGGGCGGCCTGACCATCGATCGCTTGCGTGATCGTCGCAGTTTGCTCCAGCAAGTGGACGATCGTCTCCGGCGCATGGAGGCCTCGCCTGCGTTCGCCACCTATGGCCGAACCGAACAGCGCGCCTTCGACCTGCTGACTTCCTCGAAGGTGCGCACTGCCTTTGATCTGAAAGCGGAAGATCCCCGGCTTGTGGAGCGCTACGGCCGTACTCTCTTTGGTCACAGTACGCTGATCGCCCGCCGGCTCGTCGAGGCAGGGGTACGGTTTGTCAACGTTACCTGGGACCTGTTCTGGGACCGCGTGCAAATCGACTACGACGCCTGGGACACGCACACGCGCAATTTCCCGATCCTGCGCGAAAACAAATTGCCCAACCTCGACCAAACCTATGCAGCATTGATGGAGGATCTCGATTCGCGCGGCCTGCTTGACGAAACGCTGGTCGTCGTCATGAGTGAAATGGGCCGCACGCCGCGCGTGAACGGCAACGGCGGCCGCGACCACTGGACGTACTGCTATTCGGTCTTACTGGCCGGAGCGGGCATCCGCGGCGGCACCATTTACGGCGCTTCGGACGCCCAGGCCGCGTTCGTCAAAGACAAGCCCGTGCGGCCGGCCGATATCTGTGCCACGATTTATCAATGCCTGGGAATCGACCCCGACCTACTGATCCACGATCGCGCCGGCCGGCCCATTCCGGTGGCACAAGGCGGCAGCGCCATTCGCGAGATTCTCGTTTAGCTTGCCGGCTCAGGCCTTGCCGGCCATCACCGCGCGCTTCTCGCGGCCGGATCGCAGCCCGTTGGGAAATCGCCACGAAGGCCGCCAATCGGCCTTTTCCAGAAGTTCGGAGAACTGGGCCAGGGAATCGACCACGATATCTGGTCCGTAGGCGTAACGCTGCAAGTCTGCCGGGCGCGTGCCGCCGCTCAGGACCAGGACGGTATGGAAGCCCAGTTGCACGCCGCCGAGAATGTCGGTCTCCATCGTATCGCCAATGATGGTGGTCTCGTCCGTGGCCAGGCCAAGTTCCTTGCGCGCGGCGCGCATCATGACGGGGCTCGGTTTGCCCACGCTAAACGCCTTGACCCCGGTAGCCGTTTCCAGCATGGCCACCATCGCGCCGCAGCCCGGACGCAGTCCATTTTGCGTCGGACAATTTGGGTCGAGATTGGTAGCGACCAGCTTGGCGCCGCCCAGGATCATGCGCACGGCCGCTTCGACCAGCTCCAGATTGAACGTCCGGCCTTCGCCGACTACCACGTAATCCGGCTCGTGATCGACAACGGCGTAGCCATTCTGATGCAGGGCGGTGAGCAAGCCGCCTTCGCCGATGACGAACGCCGTGCCGTCGGGTGTTTGCCTGGCCAGGAAGCGCGCGGTCGCCATGGCGCTCGTAAAGATATGCTCTTCCTCCACCTCGATGCCCATGCGATTCAGCTTGGCGACCACGTCGCGCCGCGTCCGCTGGCTGTTGTTGGTCAAGAGCCGAAACGGAATTTCCCTGGCACGAAGTTGCTGGATGAAGGTGTCGGCCCCGGCGATCACCTCGGTGCCGCGGTATAGCACGCCGTCCATATCGATGAGATAACCATGCTTCATGAAGTCTCCTTCACGTTCTTGAGCTAATCATTCTTTGGGTATTGTTGGAACCGAACCGCAGTGCGTTAGCAAGCAAACCTGCTGGACGCAGACAGCCGTTCGGGGGAGAGGAGCGCATTAGAGAGGACAAGAATCATGCGGCCAGGGGGAGCAACTCTGATGCCGCTTGCGGCGACGGCAACCCACGGCGTGCAGCAAGTCTTTGCCTCGAATAGCTTACGGAGGCTAATGACATTATGAAGAGGAATGGCCTTCTCGTAATGCTGCTTAGGGTAGCGGCAAATCCTGCTGATATCTGGGCTGGTAACCACCAGTTGACCGGTCCAGGTGCAATCGGGACAATTATCGGAAAAGTCAACTTGCAGAAGAGTTGCTCTCCAAGCGGGCACTAACTATTGACAGCATACTCAGGAGGCACGCCGTTCATGCCCCAGGGGCAATTGAGTCCGGTCGTTGGATATCTGCGCAAGATAAGCGCGTGCCAGCCAGACGAGCGCGCCGATGAGCAATTGTTGGAAATTTTCTGCCGTGATCGGGATGAGAGAGCGTTTGCCGAACTCCTGAGGCGGCATGCCGGCATGGTGCTGGCGGTCTGCCGGCGCGTGTTGCACAACCTCCATGATGCCGAGGATGCTTTTCAGGCGACCTTTCTCGTGTTTGCCCGCCGTGCTGCCGCCATACGCAAGCGCGCGTGTCTGGCAAGCTGGCTGCATGGCGTCGCCTATCGCGTCGCCATGAAAGCCAAGGTTCAGACCGCGCGGCGACACGTTCGTCAACTTCCGTTGCAGGAAACGGCAATGGTCCAGACCACGCCCGACTTTCTTTGGCAAGACCTGAGGCCGGTCCTGGACGAGGAAATCGACCGCCTGCCGAAAAAGTACCGCCAGCCTTTCGTGCTCTGTTATCTCGAAGGCAAGACCAATGAAGAGGCGGCTCGGCTGCTCGGCTGCGCGCGGGGCACGATCTTCTCCCGGTTGGCCTGGGCGCGGCGTCGCCTCTCCAAGCGGCTTACGCGGCGCGGCATCGTTCTCTCTCTGACTGCTCTCAATCTATGCCTGGCACATCAGGCGACGGCTGCCGGGGTGCCTGCCCCATTAATGCAGACAACGATCCAGGCCGCTATTCTCGCCAATGCCGGCAAGTTTGCCGTTTCGGGGTTGGCTTCCGAACAAGCCGTGTCCCTGGCAAAAGGAGTGATGCGTACCATGTTATTGACCCGGTTAAAGACCTTCGGAACGCTGTTGATGGCCGTGATCCTGGTCGGAGTGGGCGCCGGGCTGCTGGGTTTTCGCTTCGCCGCTGCGGAAGGTGCGGCAAGCAGCGCTGCCGTTGTCCTTGCTGAACCCGCCCCGCCCAAGAACGCGCTGGATGACAAGGTCCGCAAGGCAATCGACCGGGGAGTCGAATATTTGAAGAACTCGCAAAAAAACGGCAATTGGGAAAGGACTCCCGCATCTCAGCTCATCAGGGGCGGTACAAGCGCTTTGGCGCTGTTGGGGCTGCTCGAATCCGGCGTCAAGGTCGATGATCCGGTCATGAAAGAAGGGCTGGACTATTTGCGCGACATCGAACCGATTCAAACGTATGTGATCAGCCTCCAGACCCTGGTCTTCAGTCATGCCAAACGGCCGCAAGACAAAGAAAGGATTCAACGAAACGTTGATTGGCTACTGGCCGCGCGCTGCCGCGACCCAAATGGGCCTTTGCTCGGATGGACCTACACCAAGTCACATTCCCGCCTCACGGATAACTCGAACACCCAATTCGCGGTGATGGCTCTGGATGCCGCTCAGCGTGCTGGTGCAACTGTGCTGAAGCGGGATTGGGAGGAAATTCGTGATCTCTACCTGCGGACTCAGCAGGCAGACGGTGGCTGGGTCTACAATCCAGCCCTGCAGGGCCAAAGCACCTTTACCATGACCAGCGCCGGCGTTTGCGGCTTGCTTATCAGCCGCGATCAGCTCAAGGAAAGAAATGAGAAGACCGACAAAGCTATCGCCTATGGCCTGGAGTTCTTGGGCAATAACTTCAGCGCCCGTCGGGGTTACCAGTACTACCGTCTCCATGACCTTGGACGTGTAGGTCGATTGAGCAAAACCCGGAAGCTTGACAGCAAGTCAGCCGGCAAGTCCTATGATTGGTACGAGCTGGAAGCAGAATGGCTGCTAGACCATCAGCGAGAAGACGGATCGTGGGACGAGGGTCGCGGGCTTGAGTCCTCACCCACTGTTTCAACGAGCTTCGCCCTCTTGTTTCTAAACTCTGGGAAAAAGACGAAATGAGTGTCTGGCCGGCCCTTCAGCCGCCTTTTCCATCGCTATCCGCGATGATCAAGCAAAAGCATCTGGCGTTTGTACATGCTCCGGGCGAAAGCCTACGCCGATCACGCGCGCCGGGATGCGGCGCAGAAAAGGGAACCGGCGCAGCAACTTTGCCGGCCAGGGAAGTCCAAGAGACTGTTGGCTGCCCAGGACGCGGCTGATAATACGATCTTGAATGAATATCTGGAGACGTTGCGTCATCCGCGTCGGAAACAGGCGGCGCCGCTGCACCTTGTGCAGGTCTTCGGCCGTGACTCTGCCTTCGCGAAGGCGGAAGGCCAGTAAGTTTGCCGCCGCCACCGCGTCCTGGATGGCGAGGTTGATGCCGACGCCGCCGACCGGCGACATGGCGTGGGCGGCGTCGCCGATACACAAGAGTCCGGGGCGATGCCACTTCTCCAGCCGGTCCACGACAACCGTGAGGAGCTTGATGTCGTTCCAGTCCTGCAATTCCGCGACGCGGTCGCGCAAGAAGGGAGCGATGGTGACGATGGCGTCGCGGAAGGCAGCCAGGCCGCGGTTCTGGATCTGTTCAATGCCTCCCTTCGGAATCACATAGGCGCACTGCCAGTAGTCGCCCCGGTCGAGCATGATAAAGATTTTGCCGCGGCTGAAGCGCCCGAGCGGCTGGTGCGGATCTCCCTCGCGCCGGGAGAGCCGCATCCAGAGCACGTCGATCGGCGCACCCAGATCCTTGACGGTCAAGCCGGCTGCTTCGCGGACCCTGGAGTGGCGGCCGTCCGCTCCGACCACCAGCGCCGCACGAATCTCGAGCGGTCCCTCCGGCGTGCTGGCGCGGACCCCCACGACACAGTCCCCTTCTTTGATCAACTCATTAACCTGTGCTTGCATCCTCAGGTGAAACGTCGGGTAGCGCTTGCCATGCTCCGCCAGGAAATTCAGGAAGTCCCACTGGGGCATGAGGGCGATGAACTTGCACCGCGTCGGCAGATGCGAGCAATCGGCAATGGTCACCGGGACATCCTCGATGTAGCCGGTGAGCTGCCGGGCTTCCTGGTGCGGGCGTTTCAGAAAGTCTTCCAGCAGGCCGAGTTCGTGCATGACTTCCAAGGTTGAGGGATGAATGGTGTCGCCACGGAAGTCGCGCAAGAAATCGGCGTGTTTTTCCAGGACAAGCACATCCACACCCGCCCGTGCGAGCAGAAAGCCCAGCATCATTCCCGCCGGCCCGCCGCCGACAACGCAGCAGCGGATCTGGATTTTTTCGGTTGGAGTCACCATTAAATGTGAATCTAGAGAATTTTGGGATTCTGCGGGATTTATTGTTGCAACTGAAAT
>DASZFN010001030.1:0-5814 GCA_035939715.1 Gemmataceae bacterium
GGCGCCGCTTGCGCGGCGGCGGCTGGTCGCGCTCGAGACTGGTGTAACCCTGCGAAAAATCGTAGCCGAAGACCGAATCCTCGCCACCGTGCTCCAGGATGATGTATTGCTTCTGGCAGGTGTAATAAATGAACAGCGCCAGCGTGAGAAACAGCACGCCGTCGTACGCCGAGGACATGATGGCAATCACGAACATGCAAATGGCGACCACGAAGCCGACGTAAATGGCGACCACGGTTGCCTGGCGATAGCCAAGACGCGGCCACATGGCGCATTGCAGCATGCGGCCCCCGTCCATCGGGAAGCCTGGCAGGAGGTTGAACAGGAATAGCACCATGTTCAGGAAGTAGAAACGCGCCAGCCACAGTTGCCACGGCAACGGGTTGTCAATGATTTCGCCCGCGGCGCCGGTCAGGGTCTTGCTGTACGGCGGCCACCACGGCCAGGGCGGCTGGGCGCCGACGGCGTACCAGAGCGCCAGCCCGGAGGCCACGCACAGCAGCAGATTCACCAGCGGGCCCGCGGCGACCGTGACAAAATTGGCGCGGGCGGTGTGCGGCACGTCGACGTAGGCCAGCCCGCCCAGCGGCCAGAGCATGATGTCGTGGGCGTCGCCGTCCATGAAGCGCGCCCCGAAGCAATGGCCGAACTCGTGCAGCATAACCGACAGGAATAACAGCCCCATGATGCCGCTGGCGATGATCCAGTCGCCGTTCTGGGCATCCTTATGAAACGCGGCGCGCAGGATGAGCCCCACGGCCACCATCGGGAACAGCAAGTGGACCCGGATGACGATGCCGAACAGGCGTCCCAGCGGCAGCGACCAGCTCAAGGGATCACGCATGGCAAACTCGGCAGGCTCCGAAGCGCGTTGAAAACCGGCACAGAGATTCTATCATCCCCCTGAAAGGCAAGCAATCGCCGGACAGGCCGGCTCCAGGGCGTCCCGCTCTGCCAGGCATTGCAATCTACCAGATAGGGGAACCTTGTGGCGCGTCAGATCGTCTTTCGCGGCAGGAAAATTCAGGTCGCGCTGGATACCACCCTGCTGCCCAGCGGCGAAACCGTGCAGCGCGACGTCGTCCTCCATCCCGGCGCCGTGGCCATCCTTCCCCTGCTGGACGCCGAGCATGTTTGTCTGGTGCGCAATCGCCGGCCGATTGTCGGCGAAACCCTGCTGGAAATCCCGGCCGGCACGCTGGAGCCCCATGAAACAGCCGAGCAGGCCGCACCCCGCGAGCTGGCCGAGGAAACCGGATATCAGGCGCAACGATGGCGGAAGCTGGCCGTGTTCTACCCTTCCCCCGGCGTGCTGGACGAGCGTACGCATCTTTTTGTCGCCGAGGATTTGACGCCGGGACAACAGCGGCTGGAAAAGGACGAGGACATGGCCACGGCAATCATGTCCTGGCAAGACGCCGTTAACAAGACTCTCGACGGCTCGATTCACGACGCCAAGACCATCATCGCGATATTGCTGTGGGATCGCCTGCGCGGAGCTGCAAGCTGACGAAACCGCATCCTGACTAGACTCCAGGGAAGCCTCGCCCATCCGTTCTCAAGAGCCCGTCTGCGGTACAATAGTCGTGGCCATGATTCATTTCCTGGTAGCCGGCTGATGAGTAAACCGTTTCTTGAAGTTGGTAACCTGCGCAAACAGTACGGCGACCAGGTCGCGCTCGACGGCGTGAGCGTTCAAGTTCAGGAAGGGGAAATGTTCGGGCTGCTGGGACCGAACGGCGCGGGCAAGACCACCCTTCTTTCCCTTATCTCCTGCTTGCTGGACGCGACCTCGGGGGAAGTCCGCCTGGCCGGCCAAGTTCTTTCCCAGCGCAATCGCGAACAACGCCGGCAGATCGGCATTGTGCCGCAAGAACTGGCTCTCTACGGCGAACTGACGGGACGCGAGAATCTCCGCTTCTTCGGCGAGCTTTACGGCCTCGAACGCGCGCCGTTGCGGCGCCGGGTTGAGGAGGTGCTCAAAGCCATTGGGCTGGAAGACCGCGCGGACCATCGTGTCGATTCTTTTTCCGGCGGCATGAAGCGGCGCCTGAATTTAGGAGCGGCGCTGGTCCACGAGCCGCGCTTGCTGCTGCTCGATGAGCCGACTACCGGCGTCGACCCGCAATCGCGCAACCATATCTTTGAAGAAATCCGCCGCGTCAATCAGCTCGGCGTCACCGTCGTCTATACCAGCCACTACATGGAAGAGGTGCAAGCGCTGTGCACGCGCATCGGCATCATCGACCACGGCCGGCTGATCGCCTGCGATACCGTGCCGGGTCTCCTGCGGCATATCGCCGGCGTGATTCGCTTTCACGCCGCCGGGCACGCCGCCGTGCTCGGCGACCGGCTCCGGCAATTGCCGAGCGTTCATTTGATCCAGCAGAACGGCCAAGGGATTGAAGTGGAATGCGACGACGTCAACAGGACGCTCGTCCGGCTCGTTACCCTGCTGAACGAGCTGCAGCTGGAGCTGACGAGTTTAGAAATGGTAGAGCCGAACCTGGAACGTGTCTTCTTGCATCTGACCGGCCGGGCCTTACGGGATTAGGAACCGTCAATACGATCATGCCTATCTGGACCATTGCCAAGAAAGAAGCCCGTCTATTGCTCCGCGATCCGCGGGCCGGGTTTATTCTGCTGGCGATGCCGGTTTTGTTCATCCTGGTGCTCGGCTTATCGCTTGGCGAAAGCTTCGGCCAGAAACCGGATGAGCGGCTGCGCGTGTCGCTTGTCGATCTGGATCATGGCTATGTCGAACCGGCCGGCATTGTCCGGGAAGCCTGCGCGGGACTGGCATGGCCGCCGCTGCCCGGACCGGCGCCGTCTGGGATTCCGCTGCCCGCGCTGGCCACGACAACGTCAATCGTCGCGCAGCGCCTGACCCGCTTTCCGCAGCAGACCTGGGCCAAGGAGGTGCAGCGCGATTTATCGGAATCTAATATTCGCGTGGAAATCTTGTCCCTGGAGCAGGCTCAGCATCTGACCAAATCCGGCAAGCGGGCGGCCGTCCTGGTCTTTGGACCGAATTTCAGCAGGCAAGTCCATTACAGCTCTTTCCTGGCGCAAGGGATCAATCCGTTCTATCGCGAGGGCGTCAAGCTGTCGGAGCTTGACGTCGAGGTCTTGAGAGACGATACCCAGAAAACCGCGGCGTCGATCATCGAACAGGTGGCCCAGGTTTCCTTGCTGCGCGTCGTGTTGCCGTGGATGATCGGCCGGGCGTTTGAAAAGCTGTCCGAGCCGGCGTTCATGTCCATGCTGGCCGAAGAAGTCCCGGGCGGGAAGTTTCTGCCGCCCAACATCAAGGCGTCGCTGGGGAGCGGTGTGCAGGGAGCGCTGAAACGGCTCTTTCCCAAGTACAACCTGACGGGCAAGACCTGGGCCGCCCTTACCAAGTCACAATTGACCAAAGACGGCGGCGCGGAGACGACCGTGTATCACGGCGAAGGCCTCGGTCTCCTGGGGCGCGGCGAAGTTCGCTATCAGGTCCTGGTGCCCTCTTACACGGTGACCTTTGCGTTTTTCCTGGTGCTTACGGTCGGCTGGCTATTCGTCTCAGAGCGTCGCCAGGGTACGTTGAAGCGTCTGCGGGCCGCGCCGCTGACGCGTGTGGAAATTCTGCTCGGCAAGCTGCTGCCCTGCTTTCTTTTTTCACTAGGTCAGGGCGCATTCCTGCTGGGCGCAGGCAAGCTGGTTTTCGGCATGAAGTGGGGACCGGAAGACTGGTCGCTGGCCCGGCAAATCCTGTGGCTCCTGCCGGTGGTCTTCAGCACCTCGTTGGCGGCCATGGGGCTGGCCTTGCTGATCGCCAGCCTGGCGCGTACGGAGGCTCAGGTTGCCATCTATGGTACGCCGCTGGTCTTGATCCTGGCGGGAATCAGCGGCTGCCTCATGCCCCGCGATCTGATGCCGGAATTGATGCAGCAGATCAGCCTGGTGACGCCGCATGCCTGGGCTCTGACCGCCTACAGCCAGTTGCTGCTCAGCGCCACTCCGGACCTCGACCGCGTGATCCAGGCCTCGTGTGTCCTGGCCGGTTTCGGCGTAGGGTTCCTGGCCCTGGCGTGGAGCCTTTTGAAACTCGACTAACCTAGTTTAACCTAGTTCCCAGGCTCTGCCTGGGAACTCCCTGCACCCGAGGCTCCGCCTCGCGAGGCAGAGCCTCGCGGGCAGTGCGTTCCCAGGCAGAGCCTGGGAACGAGATGGGGTATTGCTTTTTCATCTATCCAGGAGAGAATGCAGTCTACGACCATCGTGCTGCCTCTGAGGGAGACTTTCATGCCCGCCGCGACAATGCAACCTTGCCTGCGATTGGCCCGCGTCCTGGGTTGGCTGGGCCTGGCGATGGCAATTTCCTCGGCGGCGGCCTATGTGCCGGTGCCGGAGGAACCCAAGACCAAGGACACCCCCGCCAGGGAAATCCGCCGCTTCATCGGGCACGACGATGCCGTGTGGAGCGTCGCCCTGTCTCCGGACAACAAGTACGCGCTGTCGGGCAGCTATGATCAGACCATGCGCCTGTGGGAGGCGGCGACAGGCAAGGAGCTGCGCCGCTTCAAGGGACACACGGGCGCCGTCCTGTGCGTCACGTTTTCGGCCGACGGCAAGTCCGCCGTCTCCGCCAGTGCCGACGGCAGCGTGCGCCTCTGGGATGTTGCCAGCGGCAACCAGGCCGGCCTGTTCAAAGGACATAGCGGCGCGGTCAACACCGTGGCCATCTCCGCGGACGGCAAGCTGCTGCTCTCGGGCGGCGCGGACAAGGTCCTGCGCCTGTGGGACCGCAATAGCGGCAAGGAAAAACTGGCCCTAAACGGCCACGAAGACTGGATCTGGAGCGTGGCCTTCTCCGCAGACGGCCGCCGCGCCCTCAGCGGCAGTGCCGACAAGACCATGCGGCAGTGGGACCTGAATAGCGGCAAGGAGCTGCGCCGTTTCTCCGGACACACGCAAACGGTCACCTGCGTCGCGCTTTCCGCCGACGGCAAGCGCGCGCTCTCCGGCAGCGCGGATGAGAGCGTTCGCCTCTGGAATGCCGACAATGGCCAGCAGGTGCGCAAGTATACCACGCATGCCGGACCGGTCTATTGCGTGGGCTTCTCCCGCAAGGGGCAGTACGCGCTCTCCGGAGGAGCCGACAAGATGCTGCGGCTGTGGGACCTGACCGAGAGTCCGACTCCGAACCGCAACCGCTACGAGTACGATATGTACGGCCAGATGGTGCAGCAGGAGGAAAGCGTCAAGGAAGTCCGGCAATTCGTCGGCCATGCCGGCGCCATCTATAGCATCGCCTTTGCCGCCGATGGCAAGTCAGCCCTCACGGGCGGCCGCGACTGCACCTTGCGACTGTGGGACCTGGGCGACCTGGAAGCCGAGCTGCAGCGCCTTGAGGGGCACACCGATATCATTCAGTCGGTCGCCCTGTCGCCGGACGGTAAGCACGCCCTCACGGCGGGCCACGACAAGACGATTCGCGTTTGGGACGTGCAAAAAGGCCGGCAGCTTCATCGCTTTATCGGGCACAGCCATCCCTGGGTGAAGGTGGTCCTCTACTTGTCAGACGGCAAGCGCGCTCTCTCGGGCGGCAACGAGGGCGTCGTGCGCCTCTGGACCGTGGACAATGCCAAGGAAATCCGCATGTTTCCTGCACAGCAAACGCCCGCCAAGACTGGCGGCCCTGGCGGCGTCGCCAAGACGGCTGTGCAGGGGCCTATCATGATGGGCACGGCCAAGGCGGCGCCCGGCTCGGTCGGGCCTACCGTGGTTGGAAGCGGCGTGCTGTGCCTGGCCGTGTCGCCCGACAGCAAGCAT
>DASZFN010001031.1:0-26064 GCA_035939715.1 Gemmataceae bacterium
CTGGCAGGGCTTCGGGCAAGGATTGCATTTTGTCTGACAGGGCGTGCACGGCTTGGCGCAAGGACGCGCTTCCTGCCGGCACGGTGAGGCGCACGGCGAAGCGCTTTCGCAGGCGCACGATTTATGGTGCAGGCCATGCAGCCAACGTTGCAGCCAGCCCTGGTTCTCACAACCGCAGTCACAGCCGGTCGCCGCCGCCTGCGGGACTCCGGTCTGGGCCGCGACCGGCCGGATGGCGCCTTCATTGGCATCCGCGACCAGGCAGGTCGCGGCCAGAAAGACCAGGGAATAGGTCATGTTCGACTCCTTTAAACCGCGCCAGAACCGTTTCCAGATGGATCCTCGGCAGGGTGCAACCAGCAGCACCGCGTTGAGGAAGGTCGCATGGACAGGTTTGCGCGTGGGTTCGCCAATTTTGTCACGTTGTCGAGGTCGGCCATTCTCTTAGTCGGAATTCCGTAGCGAGCGGCTTTACACCAGTTTCCCTAACATCCTGAAATTCGCGATAGTCCCCTAATAGCGTCTCCTACCCTGTAAACCTTACCTTCGTCACTTCCCACCCATTCGACAAAACCGTCGGCCGTGGCAAACCCGGTGCGCATGCCATTGTCGGCACCACCTGCGCATGTCAGGTTTGTTCACATTGTCGATTCGCAGTTTTCTCGTTCGACTAATGGGTAACATAGGCGCATTGCCTCGGTGACCCACGATGCCGTTGCATGAAGGAGAAAAACCGTGCCGATCCAAAAAATCACGCCTTTCCTGTGGTTCGATCATCAGGCGGAAGAGGCGGCTAAGTTTTATGTGTCGATTTTTCCGAACTCCAAGCTTGTCAAGGTGATCCGCTACGGCGCGGCCGGTCCCGGCCCGGCCGGCACGGCGATGACCGTGGAATTTCAACTGGAGGGGCAGTCGTTTGTCGGCCTCAACGGCGGGCCGCACTTCAAGTTCACGGAGGCGATCTCGTTTGTCGTGAATTGCCAGACGCAGGACGAAGTCGATTTTTACTGGGAAAAGCTGTCTGCGGGCGGCGGCCCGGTCGAATGCGGCTGGCTCAAGGACAAGTTCGGCTTGTCGTGGCAGATCGTGCCGACCGCGCTGTTCGAGCTGCTGAGCAGCCCCGACCCGGAAAAATCCCAGCGCGTCATGAAGGCGATGTTAACGATGAAGAAGCTCGACATCCGCGCGCTTAAGGAGGCCTACGAAAAACCGTGAGCAGCATCGGCCTGGCAGCCGCGCCTCGCGATTTTGCTCAAAAAACGCAGAAATAGAGCGAGGTGCATGCCAACGGATACTCGGCGACGGGAGCTTTGCCCTACTTGTTCCCTGCACCTGCGTGCGCTTTCATGCACGCCTCTGCTTCAGCGCGAAACGCCGCTAGTTCAGCCGCCTGGCTGCCAAAGAGCTTCTTGCCATGATCGCGGCACCAGCCGGCGGCGCGATCGAAGTTGTCGCGCGCCTTCTCCGGGGCGCCGAGCTTGCAGTAACACATCGCCAGGAAATACAGGTCGAAGGCGTCTGTCTGGCCGCGGCCCTCGGCCAGGCTGCGCTCCAAACAGCTCACGGCTTCGCGAAGCTCGCCGTTGCGGTAGTGGGCAACCCCCAGCGTGTTCCAGTAGGTAGTCTGCTCGGGCGCCAGGCCGACGGCTTGCCTGGCCAGCTTGAGAGCGCGCGACGGATCCCGCTCGGCGGCGGGACCGGTCAGCAGCCGCCAGGCCTGGTTATTGAGTGTCCGGGCCTCGTCCGGGGTGACCTCGCGCGCCTTCTTGCGATCGGCCTCGGCGCGGTCCCGGTCTCCCAGGGCCTGGTAACAGGCGGCGCGCAGATCATAGAGTTCGGGGGAGCGCGGGTAATGGACCAGCGCTGCGCTGAAATCCGCGACGGCCTCGGCGTGACAGCCCAGTTCCCGGTGCGCCAGCCCCAGCCAGTACCGGGCCAATGGCAGATCCGGATCGTGCGCCAGCAAATGGGTCACATCCGTGACGATGTCGTGCCAGCGGCGGAGCCGAAACGCCGCCAGCGCCCGGTAGGCGTGCAGGATCGGCTGGTCCGGCTGGAAGGCGAGCGCCGCGCTGAAATGGGCCAGGGCCGTTTCCGGCTGGCTTTCCTCCAGCAATTGACCCAGGAGAAAGTGAGCCCGGGCATCAAAGGGATTGGCCCGCAACATCAAGGCGAGGCGGGCGAGCTGATATTGACGGAAGCGTTGCGGGTCGAGCAGAAGATCGGCGCCCACGATTTGCACGGCCGGCAACACCCCCTTGCCGCTATCCACGGGAGACGGCGGCGCGGGATCATCCCAGTCCAGGCCGAGTTCCGCCAGTTGCCCGCGGATCATCCGCAAGTCCCAGACGTGAATGGCGCCGCTGTCCTCACCCTGCGCCAGGAGTTCGCCGTTGTCCGGGCTGAAGCAGAGCGGCATGAGCAAGGTCTGGTCCGGAAACGCCAGCCGGGCCACTTCCATTCCCGTGTCCGGACGGACCAGACGGATGCGGCCATAGCCCCCCAGGGCGAGCAAACGGCTGTCCGACGAAAATGCCCAACCGGCTCCATCCCCCTCGACGCCCGGGTGTGGCATTTCTTGCCATGAATCAACGCGCCAAAACCTGGTGCCGCCCGCCCCTGTGACCAACCAACGACTATCCGGACTGAAACCGACGGAGCAGCTTCCGTCCACGGGCAAAGACCGCTCCATCTTACCGGTGTGGCGATCCCATACCCTGGCGGACGTGCCGTTGGCGTACCAGTGGCTGCCGGTCGCCGCGAAGCGGCCGTCTGGACTGAGCGCCCCATAACGTACATCGAACTGGCTCCCCGTGGCGCGCAGGTCGTTCACGGCCCCGGTGCGCAGAATCATTGCGGCCGCCGGCAAACGCTTCTGTGTCAGGATCAAGCTGCGGCCGTCCGGAGTGTGACCGCGAACCTCCAGCCCCGGCCCTGCCAGCAGCAATTCCGGCGGACCGAAGCGCAGAGCTTTCGACACCGGATCGATAGTTCGGGGCCAGCGCAGCAAGCCTTCCTTGTCAAGGCCGCAGGTCCAGAGGGCGCCGTCGGGTCCGAATTGAACCGGCGCAGGCGGCATTTCGCAGGCGGCCAGCTCCGCGCCGCTGGGCCAGTGCAACAGGGCGATTCCGTGAGCTTGCTCGCTGCCTGCGCTGCCGCAGGCCACCATGACCAACTGTTTGCTAGGGTCAAACTCAGGGGTGCGATAACTGCCCTTCTGTGCGACCAGGCGCCGGCCCGGTGTTCGCAATTCCTTTCCCGAGGCAAAACGCACCAGCAGCACGCGCCGCTGCTGCCCGAGGGAGGAAAGACATACGGCCGCATCGTCCACGGGAGCGGAGCCGACCAGGAGCACATTCAGGCGAAGCGTTTCCAGCTCCCGGCCGGAATCAACATCCCAGAGCCGCATGGTGCCGTTCCAGTCGTGGCTGAACAGCCGATTGCCGGCACGATTGAAACGGATGCCGATGCCGTAATTCTTATGTCCACTGAGCAATGCCACCTGACGCCGCGTCTGTACATCCCAAAAATAAATGCCGCACTGGGCGTCTTCGCAAGCTGTCGCCAGCAGACGGCCCTCGGGGTGCCAGGCGATGCTGCTGCAAGGGCCGCTCAGGTTGAGCTCGAAGTCCACGGTTCCGCTGCTGCAGTCGCGAACTTGCAATATCTCGCGGCCATTGACCCGACGCGTCAGAGCCATGCGGCGACCGTCCGGCGCAAACGCAATCCCGCTCCAGGTTGGAGTCCCGGCCAGGGGCCACGAGCGGACCTGGCCGCTGTTCACCTCGAACACGTGCAGGCTTTTCCCCGACAGGTAAGCCAGCGCTGTGCCGTTCGGGCTGAACCGGCAAAGATGAGCGCCCAGGGCCATTTCCTCGCGCACGCACCGGCAAGTGGACCCGTCGATGCGCCAGACCTGGAACACGCCGCTGCCCAGTTCGGTGCCATAAGTGACAGCGACATGCCGGCCATCGGGACTGAGATGGACCAGAGCGGGCTGACCGCGGCCTGGCAAGAAGTATTCCTCGTGATCGTCGCTCACCCGGCGAATCGTTACGTTGCCGTCCTTGTCCGAGCGCGCGTAGCGCTGCAGAGCCGCGTCACTGTCGATGGCCTGGGTCCCTGCCGGGAAGCCATCCCAGGCGCGGACCACTTCAAGATCAGGCAAGCAAAGCGCCGCCACGGCCGCATTGCGCAATTGCAGCTTTTCCTCGCTGCCCATGGCCACGGGCGGCGTGAGAGCCAGCGCCTCGCGGATTAACTGCAGGCTGGTAAAGCGCTGTCCCGGCTGACGGCTGCGTTCCACGGCAGCGGCCTCGCTCACCTTGGAGCGCCACAGCTTGTCGAGCGCTTCTTTCCTGGCCTTGCTCAGCGAAAAGGCCGTGATGGTCGAGCCAACGGCGATAGCCAGCAGCAACGACGCCAGCAGGCCGGTCAGGCCGGCGACCACGGGATTGCGCCGGCACCAATGGCGCAGGCGTTCGACCCGCGAATTTCGCCGCGCCAGGATCGGCCGGTCCATCAGGAAGCGGCGCAGGTCCTCAGCCAGGGCCTCGGCCGTGGCATAACGGCTGCGCGGGTCGCGGGCGATGGCCTTCATGACCACGGTCTCCAGGTCGCGCGGGATATGCCCATCCACGCGACGCAGCCGCGGCGGATCCTCGCGCAAGATGCGCTGCATCAAGCGTGCCCGGTTAGAATCGTCGTAGACCGGACGAAGCAGGAGTAACTCATAGAGCGTGATGCCCAACGCATAGACGTCACTCTGAGGCAGGGAGGCGCCGTCGAAGCGTTCCGGCGCCATGTAGCGCACCGTGCCGACGATGTCGCCCGTGTTGGTCAGCTCGTCGGCGCCGTCGGCCTTGGCCAGGCCAAAATCCGTGATCCATACCGTTCCCTGCAGATCGAGCAGCAGGTTGGAAGGTTTGATGTCGCGATGCAGAATGCCCTGTTTGTGCGCATAGGCCAGCGCCTCGGCCACCTGCAAGCCGACACGGGCCACGCTGCGGCAATATTCTCTTTCGGAACTGCTGCTCGACAGCGAGCCGAGCGAAGCGTTGGAGCTGGACAAGTCGTCATTCCTGCCGGCCACGATAGGGCTTGAGTTCTTCAGGGCTGCCGACGGCGCACCACTGTGGCGCGGCGGCGCAAACTGATCAGACAGGAGGCTGAGCGCGATGTCGTCTCCCCGCTGCGTCGGCACGGCAAAGGAGCGGCCGGGCTCCGCCGAGCGCCCCTCGCGCAGACGCTGCAAATCGCGAAGAACCCTGTCGAGCCCTTCGCCATGGATGAACTGCATGGCGTAGTAATGAACCCCGTCCCCCTCGCCGACACCGAAGACGGGGACGATGTTCGTATGATGCAGTCGTGCCGCCGCCTTGGCTTCGCGGCGAAAGCGCTCGAGATAAGTCGAATTGGCCAGGCTGCCGGCGGGCAGCACTTTCAACGCCACATGGCGGCCGAGCGAAATCTGTTCTGCCTCATAGACGATCCCCATTCCGCCCCGGCCGATTTCGCGCAGGATACGATAATCGCCGATGCGCTCGGGGCAATGCAGCCCGGCCCGCTGCAGCGGATCGGCGGCCGCGCTGTCCACGCTGGCCGGCTTGAATTGCTCCATCATCACCAGGGCCGGGAACAACTCGCGAATTTCGTCGGCCAGCTCGGGGTAGCGGCGCACGTACTCCGACAGGGCCGGCCGTTCGCCCTGGCGGAAGCGCTCGGCGAACTCCTCGGCAAGGGCGTCAAACGGATTCTGATCCGCAGGCAAAGTCATGGCGAGTCCATGAATCCCGGCACGCCATCGAGGATGGCGCGCAGCCGCTTGAGCGCCCGCACGTAGCGGTTGCTGGCCGCCGCCTTCTGGAGGCCGAGCACCTCGGCCGCCTCATTGTTACTCAACTCCTCAAAATGCCGCAGCGTCAGGATCTCCCGGTCGATGGCGTCCATGCTGTTGAGGGCGTCTTGCAGGCGAAGCTGGATCTCTGCCCGCATGGCCGCCTGGGACGGCGAGGTCAGGCGTCCCAGGAGCTGCGCCGCCAGCGACGCCGAGCTGGCATGCGGCATGGCACCATGCTGCAGCGCCACCTCCATTCCCGCGTCGCGCATGCGCGCACCGAGGTGCTGCCGGTGGATCGCCAGCAGGCGCTGGCCGGTCAGCAGGCGCAGCCAGAGAAAAAACGGCATTTTCCGCTGCGCCAAAAACTCGGGCGCGCGTTTGGCCAGATCGAGGTACGCCTCCTGCAGCACGTCGGACGCATCAACCCGTCCCTGCAGACGCCGGTCCAGCCGCAGGCGCACCATGCGCTTGAGGCGCTCGCGATAGCCGCCGAACAGCTTCGCCAGGGCGTCCTGGTCCCCGCCCGCTGCCCGGCGCAGCAAATCTTCATCGACGCACGAATCGTTGGCCATGGTAGCCCCCTAAGATGATAACTGGAGAACCGGGCCAGTTGTACACTTAAATTCCCATCGATTCTGAGCCATTTTTGGCCGTGTACGAATGGCGCGGCACCGCAGTTATCTCCTTGGGGACTTCTATCTCGTTGACCAAGGGGAGCAGCAACATGGTTCTTACCTGGTGCCGCAAGTTCATGACTCGTCGATCGGGAATTTCACGAGCCCGTGGTGAGGCTCCCCGCCGCCGTCCGCGCCGGTTCGGCGTCGAGCAACTGGAAGGGCGGATCGCGCCGGCCAGCGTTCAATGGATCGGCGCTTCCGGCGACTGGGGGACGGCCGCGAACTGGCAGGATACGGCCACGCTAGCTAATCGCCTTCCCGGAGCGGGGGACGATGCCTTGATCAACGTCGCGGGCATCACCGTTACGCATTCGACCGGCGCCGACACCGTCAAAAGTCTTACTGCCAACGACGACTTCGTCCTCTCCGGCGGGACTCTTTCGGTGACAGGGAATCTGCAAGAACAGAACGGTCATGCCTTCAGTCTTTCCGGCGGGACCCTTGCTAACGCGACGGTCAAGGCCGGGACTGTTATTACCGCAACCGTCTTTGGAGGCACGCTCAATGCCATCACGCTCAATGGCATTCTTGATTTGACCAGCACCTTCAACGTCAACGCCACGGTAACAGGCGGTTTGACGGTGGGCAGCGGCGGGCTGGTTGAAATCGGCAACAATACCGTGTTCTCTGGTCAGCTTAACTTCGACGGCGGCAGCCAGACCCTGGGCGGCAGCGGCACGGTCGTCTTCGGCACCGGCAGCGGCAACTACCTTCGCGCCGGCCCCACAGCCGGCAGCGCCTTGACCATTGGGCCCGGCATCCTCATCCACGGCTACAGCGGCGTAATCGGGTACAATCCCTTTTTCGGCGGTCCCAGCAACGTGACCTTCACGAACCAGGGCACTGTCAATGCCGATGGCAGCGGCGGCAATTTGATGCTCGGCGGCACGAACTGGACCAGCAGCGGCGTTATCCAGGCCAGCGGCGGCGGCACGGTCTCCCTGAACGGCTCCTGGAGCAACAGCGGCACCATCACCTCGGCCGCCGGTTCCACGCTTGCCCTCGGTGGCGCCTTTGCTACATCCACCATGGGTACCATCGTCAGCACCGGAGGTGTAACCAACCTTACCGGCACCCTGGCGAACAGCGGTAGCACACTGAATCTGAATGCCGCCACCGGCTCCTGGCTGCTGGACGGCGGCACCATTGACGGCGGCACCGTGGCCACCGCGCCGGGCACGGCCCTGATCGCCACTGTCTTCGGAGGCAGTCTTGCTAACGGCGTAACGCTCAATGGTATCCTCGATCTCACCACCACCTTCAACGTCACCGCCACGGTCACGGGCGGTTTGACCCTGGGCAGCGGCAGCGTCGTTCAGCTCGGCAGCAACAACGGCATCTATGCTCAACTGAACTTCGACGGCGGCAGCCAGACCCTGGGCGGCAGCGGCACGGTCGTCTTCGGCACCGGCAGCAACAACTACCTTCGCGCCGGCCCCACCGCCGGCAGCTTCCTGACCATCGGGCCCAATGTCCTCATCCACGGCCACAGCGGCACCTTGGGCTATGCCGTTGCGCTTGGCGGGCCTGCGGACGTCACTTTCACCAACCAGGGCACTATTCGCGCTGATGTCGCCGGGGGCACCATTCTCCTCGACGGCGATAATTGGACCAATTCTGGTACGGTTCAAGGCAGCAACGGCGGCAGTCTCGTCCTCGCGTCCACGGCCACCACCGCTCCGGCCTGGACGAGCAGCACCACCCTCAGCATGACCGACGGCACGCTGACCTTGCACGGCAAGCACTGGTCCACGGCCGGTATCAACCTGAACAACTCCACGCTCAATCTCGGCGATCTCTTCAGCTACGCGGAGCTAGGTTCCGTCACGCGAACCGGCGGGACCGTCAACCTCACCGGCACGCTGGCGAACAGCGGCAGCACGCTGAACCTGAATGCTGGCACCGGCTCCTGGCTGCTTGACGCCGGCACCATCGACGGCGGCGCCGTGGCGACCAGCGGCAGCGCCACCCTGGTGGGCACGGTTTTCGGCGGCACGTTCGCCAACGATGTTACGCTCGATGGCGTCCTCGACCTGACGACTACCTACAACGTGAACGTGACCGTCACCGGGGGCTTGACACTCGGAACGAGCAGCGTCGTGCAGCTCGGCAGCAACACCGGCATCTATGGTCAGCTTAATTTTGATGGCGGCAAGCAGACCTTGGCCGGCAGCGGCAGCATCCTCTTTGGCGACTCCATTAATAATTTGCTGCGCACCGGGCCGACCGCCGGGAGCGCCCTTACCATCGCACCCGGCATCCTCATTCATGGCCATACCGGCACCGTGGGCTATGCCGTTGCCTACGGCGGGTCTGCGGATGTCACTTTCACCAACCAGGGCACTATTCGCGCTGATGTCGCCGGGGGCACCATCTTCCTCGACGGCAATAACTGGACCAATTCCGGTACGCTTCAAGGTAGCAACGGCGGCAGTCTCGTGCTTGCGTCCACGGCCACCACCGCTCCGGCCTGGACAAGCAGCACCATCATCAGCATGGCCGACGGCACGTTGACCTTGCACGGCAGCCACTGGTCCACGGCCGGCATCAACCTGAACAACTCCACGCTTAATCTCGGCGATCTCTTCAGCTATGCGGAGATTGGTACGCTCACGCGCGCCGGCGGGACCGTGAATCTCATGGGGACCCTGGCCAACAGCGGCGGCACGCTGAGTTTGAATGCCGCCACCGGCTCCTGGCTGCTGGACGGCGGCACTATTGACGGCGGCACCGTCGCCACCAGCAGCGGCGCGGCCCTGGTCGCTACCGTTCTTGGCGGCACGCTTGCCAATGGCGTGACGCTCAACGGCATCCTCGACTTGACTGCTGCCTACAACGTGAATGCTACGGTCACCGGTGGTTTGACCCTCGGCAGCGGCAGCGTCGTTCAACTGGGCAGCAATAACGGCATTTATGCTCAATTGAACTTCGACGGCGGCAGCCAGACGCTGGGTGGCAGCGGCAGCGTTTTGTTTGGCAGCAGCGGCAGTAATTTCTTGAGTGCAGGACCGAGCGCCGGCAGCGCCCTGAGCATCGGCCCCGGCATCCTTATCCACGGCCAGGCCGGAGCGGTAAGCTACTCTCCGATCTACGGCGGCTCCACCAATGTCAGCCTTACCAACCAGGGCACCATCGCCGCCGACGGCGGCGGCACCATCGTCGTGGCACATGCCACGAACTTCTCCGGCGGCACGCTCACGGGCGGCACCTGGCAAGTTGCCGGCAATAGCACGCTGGTCCTCAGCGGCGGCGATATCACCACCAACGCGGCCAACATTGTGCTTGATGGGGCCAATGCCAATTTTTATAGCGACACGAACACCAGCGCCCTGAGCAACTTCGCACTCAACTCAGTCGGCGGTCAATTTACCCTCGACGACGGCCGCAACTTCACCGCCCACGGTGCCTTTGCCAATGCAGGCAGCCTGATCGTTGCCGCCAACAGCACTTTCAGCGCGCCTTCCGGCCTGACTCAAACAACGACCGGGTCGCTGACGGGCACTGGCGTAATTGCCGCTGACGTTACGAGCGACGGCCAGGTCAATCCCGGCGGCGCTGCTCCAGGCGTCCTGACGATCAACGGCAGCTACACGCAAACCGCGTCGGGCGGCTTGAACATCAAGCTAGGCGGCACAACCGTTGGCACGCAACACGACCAGCTTGCTGTCACCGGAACTGCCACGCTCGACGGCGCGCTTAACATAAGCCTGATAAACGGCTTCACGCCCGGCCTGGCAAACGAGTTCACCGTTCTGACCTTCCAGAGCCGTGCCGGCGCCTTCGCCCACAAGAATGGTCTGGCGTTCAACGGCGGAGTCCTGCTGTCGATCTTCCATCTCGGCGACTTTACTCTTGGCGCCGACCTGGTGCCGGCTGCCGACTCCCAGTCTGTGACAGTGAATCAGGACACGCCTGCCGCCATCTCGCTCACGGGTGCGGATCCGGAGAATGAGCCGCTGACTTTTACAGTCACTACCGCTCCCGGACATGGCACGTTAAGCGGCACGGCTCCGGCTCTTACCTACACGCCGAACGCCGGTTACCACGGGGCGGATAGCTTCCAGTTCAAGGTCAACGACAGCCATCAGGACAGTGCCCTGGCAACGGTTGCAATAGCCGTCGATGGCAGGCCCACGGCCAACGGCCAGGCACTGACCACCAATCAGGACATCCCGGTCGCCATAACCCTGACGGGCTCCGATCCGGAAAATGAGACTCTCGCCTTCCTCATCAGCGCCAGTCCGGTTCACGGAACTTTGACAGGAACAGGTCCCAACCTCACCTACATGCCGGCAAACGGCTATCATGGCGGTGACAGCTTTCAGTTCAAGGTCAACGATGGCCGTCAGGATAGCGCCAACGCAACGGTCTCGCTGGTCGTCGATGGTAAGCCGGCCGCCAATGCTCAGTCTCTAACGCTGAATCAGGATACGCCCTCCGGCATCACACTGACCGGGTCTGACCCGGAAAATGAAACGCTCACGTTCATCGTGACCGCTAACCCGAACCACGGCACCCTCAGCGGGACCGCTGCCAATCTTACTTACACGCCCGCCTCAGGCTACCATGGTGCGGACAGCTTCCAGTTCAAGGTCAACGATGGCCATCAGGACAGCGACCTGGCCGGCGTTTCCCTGTTCGTTGACGGCAAACCGAGCGCGGACGCCCTGTCGGTGACAACGAACCAGGACACCGCTGCAGCCATTGTGCTGACTGGCTCCGACCCCGAAAACGAACCGCTCACCTTCGTCGTGATTGCCAACCCGGCTCATGGCACGCTCAGCGGCACCGCTCCCAACCTCACGTACATTCCGGCCGCCGGCTACCATGGCCCCGACAGTTTTCAGTTCAAGGTCAACGATGGCCATCAGGACAGCGCTGCTGCCAACGTCGCGCTCACCGTTGACGGCAAACCGACGGCGATTGCCCAGTCGCTGGCCGTAACTCAGAACGGCCTGGCCCAAATCACGCTGACAGGGTCCGATCCGGAGAACGAAATCCTTAGCTTTGTCGTGACCGCCAACCCGAGCCACGGCACGCTGAGCGGAACGGCCCCCAATCTTACGTACACACCTGACGCCGATTACCTCGGCACAGACAGCTTTCAGTTCAAGGTCAACGACGGCCACCAGGACAGCGCCGTTGCTAACGTGTCCATCAACGTCATCAATGGACCGGTCGCCAACGCTCAATCGATTGCCGTGAACCAGGACACACAAGCCGCTATCACGCTGACCGGTGCCGACCCCAAGAACGAACCCCTTACTTTCACGGTGACCAGCGATCCCAGCCACGGGACGTTGAGCGGCACGGCTCCGAATCTCCTTTACACGCCGGCTGCCGGCTACCACGGCCCGGACAGCTTCCAGTTCAAGGTCAGCGACAGCGTGCAGGACAGCGATGTCGCTACGGTGTCCATCTTCGTTGACGGCAAACCGAGTGCGGATGCCCAGTCGATGACGACGACCCAGGACACGCCGGCGGACATCACGCTGACCGGTGCTGACCCAGAGAACGAAGTGCTCACGTTCATCGTGACCGCCGGTCCCACCCACGGAGCCCTGAGCGGGACCGCTCCCAACCTCACTTACACGCCTGCCGCCGGCTACCATGGCGCGGACAGCTTCCAGTTCAAGGTCAACGACGGCCATCAGGATAGCGAAGTTGCGGCGGTGTCCATCTTCGTTGATGGCAAACCGAGTGCAGATTCCCAGTCCTTGACGACGAACCAGGACACTGCTGCCAGCATCGCCCTAACCGGCTCGGATCCTGAGAACGAAAGCCTCGCATTCATCGTGACCGCCCCCCCCAGCCACGGCACCCTGAGCGGGACAGCTCCTAACGTCACTTACACTCCTGCCGCCGGCTACCACGGGGCGGATAATTTCCAGTTCAAGGTCAACGACGGCCGTCAGGATAGTGCCGTGGCTTCGATTTCCCTCACCGTCGATGGTAGGCCCACAGCCGACACCCAGTCGCTGACCACCAATCAGGACACAGCGGCCACCATCGTTCTGACTGGCTCCGATCCTGAGAACGAACTGCTTAGCTTCATCGTGACCGCCGCCCCCAGCCACGGCACCCTGAGCGGGACAGCTCCCAACCTCACTTACACTCCTGCGACCGACTACCATGGCGCGGACAGCTTCCAGTTCAAGGCCAACGACGGCCGTCAGGATAGCGACGTCGCTACGGTTTCCATCGCCGTCGATGGGAAGCCCACGGCCGACACCCAATCACTCACCAGCAATCAGGATACGCCGGCCGGCGTCACGCTGACCGGTTCCGACCCGGAAAACGAAACGCTCGCCTTCACGGTGACCGCCGACCCCTTCCACGGCACACTGAATGGAACCGCTCCCAACCTTACATACACTCCCGCCCCTGGCTACCATGGCGAGGACAGCTTCGAGTTCCTGGTCAACGACGGCCATCAGAATAGCGACGTCGCTACCGTCTCCATCTTCATCGACGGCAAACCGACCGCAGATACCCAGTCGGTGACAACTAACCAGGACACCGCGGCCGGCATTGCGCTGACAGGCTCCGATCCTGAGAATGAAACGCTTACCTTCATCGTGAGCGCCGACCCGAATCACGGCACCCTGAGCGGGACAGCTCCCAACCTCACGTACACGCCCGCCGCCGGCTACCATGGCGCGGACAGCTTCCAGTTCAAGGTCAACGACGGCCATCAGGATAGCGCCGTCGCTAGCGTTTCCATCACTGTCGATGGCAGGCCCGCGGCTGATACTCAGTCACTGACCACCAACCAGGATGCGCCGGCCGGCATCACACTGACCGGGTCCGACCCGGAAAACGAAGCGCTCGCCTTCACGGTGACCGCCGACCCCCTCCACGGCACACTGAACGGAACCGCTCCCCAACTCACCTACACTCCCGCCCCTGGCTACCATGGCGCGGACAGCTTCGAGTTCCTGGTCAACGACGGCCATCAGAATAGCACCGTCGCTGCCGTCTCCATCTTCGTCGACGGCAAACCGACCGCAGATGCCCAGTCGGTGACAACTAACCAGGACACCGCGGCCAGCATTGCGTTAACCGGCTCCGATCCTGAGAATGAAACGCTCACCTTCATCGTGAGCGCCGACCCGAGTCACGGCACCCTGAGCGGGACAGCTCCGAACTTCAGGTACACTCCCGCCGCCGGCTACCATGGCCCGGATGGCTTCCAGTTCAAAGTTAACGACGGCCATCAAGACAGCGACATCGCTACGGTTTCCATTACCGTCGATGGCAGGCCCACGGCCGATACCAAGTCGCTGACTACCAATCAGGATACGCCGGCCGGCGTCACGTTGACCGGGTCCGACCCGGAAAACGAAGGGCTCACCTTCACGGTGACCGCCAACCCAAGCCACGGCACCCTGAGCGGGACAATTCCCAACCTCACATACACTCCCGCCTCCGGTTACCATGGCGCGGACAGCTTCCAGTTCAAGGTCAACGACGGACGTCAGGACAGCGCCGTTGCCATGGTCAGTATCACGGTCACGGCCGCCGAAAACGGCATTGGCCGCATCAGCGGCGCGGTCTTTCTGGACTACAATGCCAACGGAATCCAGGACACCGGCGAACCGGGCCTTGCAAGCGCGGCTGTGTTCCTGGATACCAACAATAACGGCAGCTTGGACCCGGGCGAGATATCGGCAAAGACAGATACGAAAGGCCAGTTCACTTTCACCAATCTTGCAGCAGGCGCGTACGCCATTCGGGAATCGGTGCCTACCAGTCATGGCATTGTGCAGACTGCCCCGGTCGGTCTTACCTATCCGGCGACAGTTGCCGCTGGTTCCAACTTGACCGGCCGAAATTTCGGCGACGTGTTGATCAGCACCGTTAGTCCCGTGGAAGTGAACACAACTATTTTTCCGTCCTCGCCAGATGCGGCCACCGCGTTTGTGCGCGGCCTGTACCGCAATTTGCTCGGGCGGGATGCCGAGCCGACGGGTCTTGACTCCTGGACTTCGTTGCTGCGCGCCGGTGGCGATAGGGCGGCCAGCCGCGCCCAGGTGGTTGCCGGGATCTGGAATTCACGCGAGCATCGCGGCCTGCAGGTGGATCATTACTACGCCACCTTCCTGAACCGCCCGGCCGATCCCGCCGGACGCGCCTCTCACGTCCAGCAGTTCCTCGCCGGCGCCAGCGAGGCAGATGTGATTGTCAGCTTCGTGCTTTCCATGGAGTACCAGACCGCCCACGCGGGCATGACCGCTTTTGTCAAGGCCCTGTACACCGATGTACTGTCACGAGGGTTCGACGCAAACGGTCTGCAGTCCTGGGAGCATGCGTTGCAGGGGGAGAGCCTGGCCGAGGTAGCCCGGCAGTTCATCAGCTCCGACGAGTCCTTTTTGCGAGCAATCGATGGTTACTACGCGGCATTCTTGCATCGTGCGGGTGAAGAATCCGGCAGGCAGTTCTGGCTCGACCAATTGCGCAATGGCCGGAACGCGGCCGCGTCCGCCCGTGAAGCATTTTCTTTCCGAGAAATGGCGGAACGCTTCCTCGCCGGGGATGACGCGGCTCAGGAGTACTTTGCCGCAGCGACGGCGGCCGCCCGGCCTTGATTTTTGATGGGGTCCGGTGGGCCTTGGCCCAGGCGAGAATTTGTTCCCGGGATAGCAGGGGCAGGGCGCCCGGGTTGCGCACGCCGCGGTGTGCGGCCAGCAAGCGGGCAGCGAGGAGCCGCCCGGCAGGCCGCGTCGCCCGAGGGCCAGGGCCATCTCGACCGCATACCAGGTTTCTGCCGGCGCGTCCTGGATGGCGCCGGAATTCCTTGTGGGCCAAGCTCCGGCACGCCGGCGGTGCGCGTCCGCCCATGCCAGAATCTGCTCCTGGGTGAAGTGGAGTAGCGCCTTGCGGTTGCGCACGCTGCGCTGCTCCGCCAGCAAGCGGGCGAGTGAACTCGCCCCGGTAAGGCCGCGGAATCCTTCCTGGAGGGCCTTGTCCACACGCGCCCAGGTATCGCCTGGCGACTCGGAGACCGGCCCGGAATGCCGATTGGGCCAGCGGCCGGTGCGCTGGTGGAAGGCATCGGCCCAAGCCAGAATGCGCGTCAGAGAAAAGGTTGGGCGGCGGCGAAGATCTTCGCCGCCCCGGCGGCGGCGCTGTTCCTGTTTTGCTTGGACAACCATGGGTATTCCCCCGCCAGTCACCCGTATTCTAGGGCGGGAATAATGCCCTTGTAAACGATATGAAACGTGGTCATTTAGAACGCGCTTAACGAGTCGCGGCTAAACGATTTCTCTTGGTTCCGCTTGAAAGAACCAGTCCCAAGGAGGCGTCTCGTTCTTTAGATCTTCTCCATGAGCGAATTGCTCCCAGGACAGAAGCACGCGCGCCAGACGAATTCTGCCGAAACCGGCCCGACGCAACCGGTAGCGGACTTCGAAGGGTTGCCAGAAATGCTGCTCCAGCCCTTTGTAGCGAAACTGGCCGAAGGCAAAATCGTAGAGACTGTGTTCATTGAGATGGGCGGCGTTCTTGCGCGCCGCCTCGATGGGCAGCCCTCTGGCCAGGGCCCGGTCGAGCAGCAGCATCGTGAAGTAATGCACCGCGTCCATGGCGGGCACTATGCCGAGGAACAGCCCGCCGGGGCGAAGCATCTGCCGGACCTGAACCAGCACCTGCTCCAATTCAAGGACATGGGGCATGACGAGGCTATTGACGGCCACCGCGACATCCACCTTGGCCGCGAGTGCCGATAGGTCCGTGAGAGGACATTGCAGGAATTCGATATTGTTCAGCCCGGCGCAGTTCCGTCGAGCGCGGTCAAGCATCCCGCCGGCAAAATCGACGGCGTAGACGTGGCCAAACCGTTTGGCGAGCGTGGGAAGGAGCGGGCCGATGCCGCAGCCCAGGTCCGCCGCCACCTTGTGCCGGCGCTTCTTGATCGCGGCGAGCGCCTTGTCCAGCGGGCTGTGCACATCGGCGCGATAGGGATCGATGAAGTCCTCTTCGTACGCCTTGGCGGCCTGGCTCCAGGCAGACGCTTGATCGATCATGGGTCATCCGGACACGACAAGGTTCACCAGCTTCCCCGGCACGACGATCACCTTGCGAATTTGCTTGCCTTCGATGAGGCTCTTGATGCGTTCATCCGCCAGGGCGGCCGCCTTCAGGCCAGCCTCATCGATATCGGCCGGGACGACGACCTTGCTGCGCAGCTTACCGTTCACTTGAACCGGGATCTCGATCTCATCGGCGCGCGTCAGGGCCTCGTCATAGGAGGGCCATGACTGATAGGCCAGCGACGTCGCATGCCCCAGCGCCGACCAGAGTTCCTCCGCCAGGTGTGGCGCAAACGGACTCAGAAGCAAGACGAGCGCCTCGAGTGTCGAGCGCGGCCGCACCTCCAGCTTGGTGAGGAAGTTCGTGAACTCCATCATGGCGGCAATGGCGGTGTTGAAGCGCATGCCGTCCAGGTCCTCGGTCACCTTCTTGATGGTCTGGTGCAAGCGGCGCAGCGTTTCGCGGTCGGGCGCAACGTCACGAACCGCGTCGGACAGCTTCATCTGCTCGGCTCTGTCATCGATCGCCAGCCGCCAGACACGGCCCAGAAACCGGTACACGCCTTCGACTCCGTCCATGCTCCACGGCTTAGTTGCTTCCAGTGGTCCCATGAACATTTCATAAAGGCGCATGCTGTCGGCACCATACTGGTCTACGACCTTGTCCGGATTCACGACGTTTCCACGTGCCTTGGACATCTTGTAGGCTCGGGCATCAACGCGGAAACTCGGATTCTCTTTCAAGACAAAGGCATCGCCCTTTTTCTCAACTTGATCTTCGCTCAGCTTAACGCGTTCAATTCCGGGGCGGTCCTGGTCTTCCGTGGGAGGCTGAATCCAGGCGCCGTTCTGTTTCCAGGCCGTGAACTCCATCTCCCCCAGGATCATGCCCTGGTTGACCAGCTTCATGAACGGCTCGGACGTGTGCACGTGGCCGCGGTCGAAGAGGACCTTGTGCCAGAAGCGCGAGTAGAGCAGGTGCAGGACGGCGTGCTCGGCGCCGCCGACGTACAGCTCCACGGGCATCCAGTACTTCTCCCGGGCAGGATCGCAGAACGCCTTGCGGTTGTTCGGATCGAGATAGCGCAGGTAGTACCAGCACGAGCCGGCCCACTGCGGCATGGTGTTGGTTTCGCGCTTGTAGCGTTTGCCGTTGCGCGTCACGGATACCCAATCGGTGGCCTTCCCCAGCGGGGGCTCCGGCTTTCCCGAGGGTTTGTAGTCAGCCAGATCCGGAAGAGTCAAAGGCAGCTCTTCCACCTGCAGAGCTTCCACCATGCCGGTGGGATTGCCGGCGGCGTCCACCTCATGCAAGATCGGAAATGGCTCGCCCCAGTAGCGCTGCCGGCTGAAGAGCCAATCGCGCAGCTTGTAATTGATCCTGGCCTCCCCCAGCCCGCGCTCGGCCAGCCAGGCCGTGATCTTTTGCTTGAATTCCTGGGTGGGCAGGCCGTTGAAGGCGCCGGAGTTGATCGCCGTACCTTCCCCGCTGAACGGCTCGGGAAACAATCCCGGCTGTTTCTCGTAAATGGTCGTCACCACCTGCCGGGGATCGCCGCCGCAGGACCGCCATTCCTTCGTGGCGGCTGCCATTACGGCCAGGTCCGGAGCCGGCACCGTGTCCGGCGCCGAGCCGCTGGTCCTGGCGCGTCCGGTTTCAAACGATTCGTCCATCCCTTGCTGCATTTGCTGGACGGCGGCGAACACTTTTGAGCTTTCGAGCCAATTCTCAGGAGGCCGCACCACCGCGCGGATGGGCAGCTTGAACTGCTTGGCGAACTCGAAGTCGCGCTCATCGTGCGCCGGCACCGCCATGATGGCGCCGGTGCCATAGGTGCTGAGCACGTAGTCGGCGATCCAGATCGGAATCTGCTCCTGGTTGACCGGGTTGACGGCATGCGCGCCGGTGAAGACGCCGGTCTTCTTCTTGGCCAGCTCGGTGCGCTCCAGGTCGCTCTTGCGCGCGGCTTCCGCCTGGTAAGCCTCCACAGCCGCTCTGCGCTCCGGGCTGGTAATGTGCGGCACCAGCGGATGCTCCGGAGCGAGCACCATGTAGGTGGCGCCGAAAAGCGTATCGGGACGCGTCGTGAACACCCGAATCTTGTCGGCGCCGGCAGACGGCTGTCCGCCGCTCGGGGCCAGGGCAAAGTCAACCTCGGCTCCTTCGCTGCGGCCGATCCAGTTGCGCTGCATTTCCTTGATCGCATCCGGCCACTGGACTTGCTCGAGGTCCGCCAGCAAACGCTCGGCATACGCGGTGATGCGCAGCATCCACTGCCGCAACGGCATGCGCACGACCGGGTGGCCGCCGCGCTCCGACTTGCCGTCGACCACCTCCTCGTTGGCGAGCACGGTCCCCAGGGCGGGACACCAGTTCACCGGCACCTCGGCCTGGTAGGCCAGACGCTTGCTGTCCTGGTAGAGGCGGATCGCCTTCTCCCCTTGCTGCTTGACGGCCTGCGGAATGGGCAGCTCGGCGATGGGCCGGCCGCGCTTCTGGGCCGCGTCGTACCAGGTGTCAAAGAGCTGCAGGAAGATCCATTGCGTCCATTTGAAATAACCGGGATCGGTCGTATCGACTTCCCGCTCCCAGTCGTAGCTGAATCCCAACATCTTGATCTGGCGACGAAACTCAGCGATGTTTCGCTTCGTGGTGTCGCGCGGATGCGTGCCGGTCTCGATGGCGTACTGCTCGGCGGGCAAGCCGAAGGCGTCCCAGCCCATGGGATGGAGCACGTTGTAGCCGCGCATGCGGCGATAGCGCGCCAGGATATCAGTGGCGGTGTAGCCTTCGGGGTGGCCGACGTGCAGCCCGGCCCCCGACGGGTAGGGAAACATGTCCAGGATATAAAACTTTGGCTTGTCCGAAGTGTCGGGCGTGCGAAAGGTTTTGTTCTCTTCCCAGAAGCGCTGCCATTTCGGCTCGATCTTGCTGGGCTCATAGCTGGGCATTGCGCTGCTCCTGGTCTGACAAACAAAAAAGCCCTCGGCGAGGGCCAGGGCTACACTTTTGGACCACGTTGCATTATAGTCGAAACAGCCGCTTTTTCACCCTGGAGACACCACCATGCGCTTCCGTTTCCTCTTCCTTCCGACATTCTTGCTTCTTACCGGGTTCGCGACCTCTGCGACGGCGAAGCCGAAGCTGGAGCTCAAGGATGAGGGCCTGTCGCTGCAGGAGCTGCGACCGCTCGATCGCCGCGTCTACATTCTCACCCTGGATGGCAAATGGCATGAGCCGGCCGCGGCCAAGGCCGTCTATTATGTCAACCTGCTTTTCCCGGACGGAGGCAGCTATGCCCACCGCGTGCTGGACGAGGATTTGTTTCCCAAGGGAGAAGTGCGCGTTGTCATTCAAGGCCATCAGTTAGTCCGGCATGGCATCGCCCGGGGCGGGAAGTTTACCGTTGTGGTCTCGAAGGACAGGCCGGTGGAATCGGCACAGGCTCCGGAGGTAATCAGCGACAAACTGAGCGTCACCTGGCCCATGGAAAGGCGCATCAGCAGATTTCGCCCGCATAGCCGCCATCAGCCACCGGAGCCTCTCGACGCTTTTCCCATTCCCGGCGAAGAGGAAGCCAGGCCGCCTCTGCCCGCCAAGCCAAAGGCCGCTCCAGCGCCTGCCAAACCCGGGAAGGGAACGAAGTCTTCTTGACGAACCAGACATCTCTGGACGTTCTGGCGTGAGTGTGCATAATATCTGTTTCGCATCTACTCACGTCATTGGCATTGGCTTGGCCAATGACGAATGAACAATGACGAATGACGTTTGTGGGAAAGGGTTGGTTGCAATGGCGTTGGGATTGCTCGGATTCAAAGTCGGCATGACGCAAGTCTACAACGAGGCGGGCAAGCTGGAGCCGGTTACGGTGCTTCAGGTTGGTCCGTGCCCCGTCTTGCAGGTCCGGATTCAGGAGCGGGACGGTTATGACGCCGTCCAGCTCGGTTTTCAGGACAAGGCGCGTCGCAAGGCGACCAGGCCGGAACGCGGCCATGTCTCCAGCCAGATGGAATCGAACCGGCGCCGCGCGCGCGCTGCGGCCGGCATTGCCCTGCTTCCCAAGGCCGACTGCGAGCCGCAGCGCTTCGTGCGGGAATTCCGCTTGACGAGCCCGGCCGAGGCGAAGGTCGGGCAGCTGCTGACGGCCATCGAAGTCTTCAAGGATGTCCAGGCCGTGGACGTGATCGGCACCAGCAAGGGCCGCGGCACGGCCGGCGTAATGAAACGGTGGGGCTTCCACGGCTTGCCCGCCAGCCACGGCGTCAAGCGCCACCACCGCTCGCCGGGCAGCGTTGGGTCGCTTGCCAGCAACCGCGGCAGCGGCCGGCCCAAAAAGGGCAAACACATGCCCGGCCGCTACGGCGCCACGCGCGTCACTTCACGCAACCTGCGCGTTGTGCGTATCGACGGGGATAATAACCTCATTCTGGTTCGCGGTGCGGTCCCGGGACCAAACGGTGGACTGGTCATGGTCCGCCCTACGAACAAGCGCGACTAACGCCTGGCGCCTATCCGCGCGTCAGCATACTTCCTTGGCAGTCGACCTTTTTTGCCGCATTTGCCATAAGTGGTTTTCTCAGAGGTGTTTGCGTCAACATGGCCCGTTTGAGGGCCTGGCAGCCCCTGATCCCTTTGGCAGTTTGGCAGTCGACTTTTGGACGTGCCTTAAGCCATTCAATGGAAGATATTTACGACTCAGAAGTCGACTGCCAAGCCACTGTAAAATCTTGGCAGTCTTGGCAGTCGTTGCTTGAAGTAAGCCGCTTCCGACGTCGCGAAAAGCCCAACTGGAAATTCATCGTTCTCATCTGAAATCCACGCGCTTCCGAACTGGCCCCGTCTTGGTTACAATTCACACATCCAGTGAACGCGCGATCTAGATGAAGGGATCGGGGATGGCGGGCGGCAGAGGTAAATTCGTCGGCATCGACCTGGGGACAACCTTCTCGGCGATTGCTACCCTCGACGATCATGGCCAGCCCGTGACGTTGCCCAACCGCGACGGCGAGATGCTCACGCCCAGCGCCGTCTTTCTCGCGGACCGGAGTGCCGTGGTCGGCCAGGCGGCGCTCGATGTCGCTCTGGAAGAGCCCGGCAAGGTGGCCACGCTCATCAAGCGGCGCATGGGGGAACCGAAGTTCGACCGCCCCGTCAGCGGCCGGGAATTCCGTCCGGAAACTCTGTCGGCCATCATCCTGCGCAAGCTGGTCCAGGACGCCGAGCTGCGCGTCGGCCCCGTCAGCCAGGCGGTGATTACGGTGCCGGCCTACTTCGACGATACCCGCCGCAAGGCGACGCAGGATGCGGGCCGCATTGCCGGGCTCAATGTACTCGATATTCTCGACGAGCCGAGTGCCGCGGCGCTCGCCTATTCCTATCAACCACCACGCGGCAGCAGCGAGCTCACGCCCGATAAGATCCTGCCCAATGAAGAACGTACAGTACTCGTGTACGATCTTGGCGGCGGCACGTTTGACGTGACGCTGGTGCGCCTCATGCGGCGGCATTTTGAGTCGCTGGCGATCATGGGCGACGTGCGCCTGGGGGGCAAGGATTGGGACAACCGGCTGGTCGATTTTGTCGCCTCCGAATTCAAGCGAAAACACGGCGACGACCCGCGCGACGATCCGCAGGCGCTGGCCTCCCTGGGCGCGGCCGCCGAGCGCGCCAAGCGTACGCTGAGCAAGCTGCCGCAAGCCAGCATCACCTGCACGCACGCCGGCAAGATGTTGACCGTGCCGGTGACGCGCACGGAGTTCGAGAACCTGACGCGCGATCTGCTCGTGCGCACCAAGATGACGACCGAGGAAGTGCTCCGCCAGGCCCGCCTGAACTGGGAGAAGGTCGACCGGGTGCTGCTGGTGGGGGGCTCGACGCACATGCCCATGACCGGCGAGATGCTGCACAAGATCAGCGGCAAGCAGCCGGATAATTCGCTGGCCGTGAGCGAGGTCGTCGCCCGCGGCGCCGCCATCCATGCGGCCATTGCCGCTTGCCGGCAGGATGAGACCGGGCTGATCCTCGACGAGGAGGTCCGCTAAGCCCTGGGCGAAATCGTCGAGATCAACGTTATTTCCCACAGCCTGGGCATCGAGGTCCGCCAGGGAGAGCAAACCGTCAACGACATCCTCATCCACAAGAACACGCAGTTGCCGACCGCCGCCAGCCGGGTCTATCGCACGCGCGCGGAAAACCAGTCGCGCGTGCGTGTCCGCGTGCTGCAGGGCGAGGCGCCGCAGGCCGACGCCTGCATCAGCATCGGCGAATGCTGGATCGACGGGCTGCCGCCCAACCTGCCGCGGGCTTCTCCGATTCAGGTGCGCTATGGCGTCGGCAGCAATGGACTGGTCGATGTCATGGCCCTGGACATGACGAGCGGCAAGATGGCGCGCACGGAGATCCATCGCAGCAGCGGCCTGTCCGAGGAAGAAATCGCCCGCGAGGCGGAGTGGGTCAAGAGCTTGCAGATTCAGTGACCGGGATTTTCATCATGGTCTTCGCCGTGCGCTGCCCCAACGCCAAGTGTCGCAAATACATGCTCGTGGAGGATCACGAGCGCAGCAAGATCGTCAACTGCCTGCTCTGCAAGACGCCGATTCGCATCGGCGGCGAGCCAGCGCCGCCGCAACGTGTCGGACGTGCCCCGCCGCCGCGCAAATAATCTGCGCTTGCTTACTTGAGTTTCGATTCCGCCTCGCGCAAGTATTTTTCCAGTTCCTGGTCGAGCACCAGGAGTTCCTTGCTGACGGCATCGATGATGTCCAGCGTTTTGCGGTCGTCTTCCTTATCCGTGCGCAAGGACTCCACCTCTTTGCCGAGGCGGGCGGCGTGCGCGACGTTGACCTTGTACAGCTTGCGCAGCCGCATCCAGTCGCCCAGGCCCTTGCACGTTTCAAAGGCTTCCCGCGCTTCGGGCAGGGCGGCTTTCATTTGCGAGGCGAACTCGACTTTCGGCCAGGTCTGGTAGATGAAGGTCTCGGCCTTGAGGTGCTTGTCGTTTTTGAGCGGCCAGACGCTCTTTAGCTTGTCCACATAGCGCTTGAGTTCGGCATCCTCGTAACCCGCCTCGAATACCTTTTCATAGAGCGTGATGGCCTGATCATAGTCGGCGGCTGCTTCCAGGAGCTTGGCTTGCTGCGCCATCTCCTTCCATTTCTGTCGCTTGGGGTCCTTCTCTTCGTTGACAATGGCCGACAGCTTCGTGATGTAGGTTTGCAAGTTATTCGCCTGGTCTTGAAGTTCGCGCAGGTATTGCTCTCCCTGGGTCAGGTCGAGCGTCATCTGAGCCTGGCCGGCCTCCTTGACGAGAGCATCATGCTCCGCCTTCAGGTTCTTCGTCTCCGCTTCCAGTCCTCTTAGACCGTCCTGGGCCTTTTTCATGGCCGCCTCGCGGGATTCTCCGACCTTCCCATTCACGTCATTGACAACGCTGGAGGCAACCGCGATGGCGTCAAATACGCGGCCGAGCCAGCGGTCCTTGCGCAGGACGATCTGGCCGCGCGCCTCCACCTTCACATTGGTATTTACCGGGATGGGAATGATTCGTTCATCGACAATGGCGATCGGGATTTTTGCCAGGACCATGCCGCCCTCGAGGATAATGACGAAGGCTACATTCTTATACGGATGCGCGCTGCTTGCCAGGCCGTCCGAGTTGGTGTTGAGTTTGTCCAGCGGCTCGTCCTGAAAACTTACGCCGCTGATCTGCACCCTCTTGCCGTTGAGCGGCGTGCCGAGCTTGTCATCGGAGACGACGCGCAGGCGCAGGGGAGCCTTGATGGTGCCGAGCTTGAGACAGCGGTAGCCGAGCACGCCGGCAGCGTCGGGAAGCGGGTTGCCCCAGCGGTGGTGGAGCAGGCAGGCGACCTTGCCGTCCTTGGGCTCCGCGCTCACCTGCAGCAGCGTCCAGGGCACGCGAAAGGCGACCTGGCCGGCACCAGCCTGGTCCACGATCTCCGCAACGGCGAAAATGTCGTCCTTCTTGACCCAGCGTTCCAGCGACGTTCCCAGTCCGCCGCCCTTGAACGTGACTTCAACCTTTTTGTCGTCCTTGTGCGTGATCGTGCCGACCAGTCCAAAGTCCTTATCGATGAGCAAGCCGGCATTGCGCGCGACCAGCAACCGTTCCGTCGTCGAAGCCCGGCGCACCACGGGGCTGGGCAGGCCGGCGCTGCCGTCGTACTGCCGGGCCTGAATCTCGTAGCGGCCGTCCACAAAGTCGATGAAGACAAACTGAATCTTGGTGTCGTTGATGAAATTCCAGCCGTCCAGGGCATGTTTCAGGCCCTTGGTCTCGACTTCCTGCAAGCGCGGGTGATCGCGCACGACCTCGACCCTGGCCAAGCCGCCGAGGGCCGCTTGAAGGCTGTCATGGAGTTCGCGCTGGACTCGTTCCTGAAAAACGCCCGTCAAGATCGGATGCTCGGCAACGTGTAGCACGACCTGGAGACGATAGGGTTTCATGGCTTCGGCCGGCAGCGCTGCGCTACCTGGTTGCGAGGCAAGAAGTAACGCGAAGAGGCAAAACAGAAAACGGATCATGTGTCGGTCTCCAGTGAGTCGCTCACAGTGACGGGAGAATCTCAACGGCGTAGCCGTTCCAGGTCGTCAAAGAAGTTGGGATAGGTCTTGGCCACACAGCCGGGCTTATTAATGATGATACCGGGAACCTTAAGACCGAGCAAAGCCATGCTCATGGCCATGCGATGGTCATCGTAGGTTTCGATGGCAGCGCCGTGCAGCGGCCGCGGCGTAATGCGCAGGCCGTCGGCAAACTCCTCGACCGCCGCGCCCACGCGGCGCAGTTCCGTGGCGAGGGCGGCAAGCCGGTCGGTCTCCTTATGGCGGATGTGGGCCACGTTGCGAATGGTTGTGGGCCCGTCGGCAAAGCAGGCGACGGCGGCCAGACTCATCACGCAATCGCTGATGTCGTTCATGTCCGCCGAGATGCCGCGCAACGGACGGCCGTGCACCGTGATGCCGGCACTGCATTTTTCAATCCGGCAGCCCATCTCGGCCAGCACCTCGACAAAACGCGTATCGCCTTGAAGACTGTGCTCCGGCAGTTCCAGCACCGATACTCGACCTCCCGTGATTGCCGCCGCCGCGAAAAAATAGCTGGCCGCCGAAGCGTCCGGTTCGATGTCGTACTGGGAGATGCCGCCGAAATTGGCGCTGGACTCGGCGTCGAAAATGTAGCCATTCTCGGCTTGCCGCCACGTCGCTCCCCAGCGCTTCATCATGGACAGGGTCATGGCAACATAAGGCTTGGAGACCAGGGGGCCTTCGACAAGGAGGCAAACCGGGCCCGGGCTACTGAAGATGGCAACCATCAAGAGTGCGCTCAAAAACTGGCTGCTCACGTCGCCGCGTATCCTCGTGCCAGGTCCCTTCAAGGACCCGTCGGACTCAACCACGATGGGCGGACAGCCATTACCCGTTTCACTGAAGGCACGCACGCCGAGACTGCGGAATGCGGCCAGCAGATCTTCCATGGGGCGCTCGCGCATGCGCGGA
>DASZFN010001032.1:0-2726 GCA_035939715.1 Gemmataceae bacterium
AAAGCAGTGGTGCTACGAGATCGTGGGAAACACGACCCGAATCCGCGCCAACTATTTGAGCTTGACTGGTTATCGTTTGCCGACGGAAGCGGAGATGGAGGTTGCGATCCGGGCAGGGGCCAAGACGCGCTGGCATTTCGGCGAAGGCGAGGATCTGCTTTCTCAGTATAGCTGGTATGTGGGCAACTCGCGCGATCAGCCGTGGCCGGTCGGCAGCAAGAAACCCAATGACCTGGGATTGTTCGACGTGCACGGTAATTCGTCGGCTTGGTGTCAGGAGCAATTTCAATCGTATCCGCTAGGCGCGAATCCTCATGAGGATAAAGAGGATACGCTGACGGTCGACGGCCAGTTTGATCGTGTCCTGCGTGGCGGCTCGTTCTACGACATGGCATCCGACGTCCGCTCCGCCCAGCGCCTCGCGGCCGTGCCGGCGATTCACTACAACCTGATCGGGTTCCGCCTGGCGAGGACTTACCGCTGAGCCGTGGAGGCAAAAGTGCACTCAGGGGGCAACACAAAAGGCCCGTTCCCTGGTGGGAACGGGCCTTGTCGTTCGTTTCGGCTACCATGCCTACCCGAGCAGCAAGCTTGGTTCCCAGCCGACGCGGTCGGCGGAGGCGCGCAACTTTTCCAGGGCTCGGTTTTGAATCTGGCGGACGCGTTCCTTGCTGATCCGCAAGAGATGGCCAATTTGCCGCAGGCTGTGCGTGCCGTTTCCAGTCAGGCCGAAGCGCAGATCCAGCACCTTGCGTTCGCGCGGCCGCAGGTTCTCCATCAGGAAGCTCAACGCTTCCTGGCGCTCGGAATTTAGCCGGGTGACCTGGCTCTCGTTGTCGGGCATGGCCTCGGTAAGCTTGAAGTCACTGTCGTCGTCCAAAACGGCATTGAGCGATACGGGGGCCCGGGTCGCGGTTTGAAGATGGGTCAGGTGCTCGAGGCTGCTGCCGGTGCGATGTGCCAGCTCCTGCGGGCTGGGAAGGTGCTTGCCCCCATGGGCCAGGGCTTCCGATTCCTGCTGGAGCAATCCGAGTTCTTGTAAATGGTGCGGCGACAGGCTGACGAGATGGCTCTGGCGGGCAACGGCAATCTGGAGCGTCTGCCGGATCCACCACGTTGCATAGGTGGCCAGACGGGTGCCATGGCTGACGTCGAAGCGATCGATGGCCTGCATCAAACCGCAAACCGCTTCCTGGAGGAGGTCGGAATAACCCAGGGCATGGTGACGAAAGCGCTTGGCGACATGGGCCGCCAGGCGTATGTTGGCAGAAGCCAGGCGATGCTTACAATGGATATAGCGGTCATGGATTCGGCGAATGGGCAGGACCTGGCGCGCGTCGCCGTCGCAGTAGTCGCGAATGAACTGGGCCATCGGCCAGGGTTCCATGGGCGGCCGATGCGACCGTAGCCGCGGAAAATGGCGGATGAGCGATCGAACCAGCTCGCTCTTACATTCCCAGAACCCTCCGAGGAGCTCGCGTTCTTCTTCGGGAGTAAGCAAGTCAGAAGAGAAGATGGTGGTCGCGGGAATATGGTCCTCGATGACCGCGGTATTCCCTTGCGCCGCCGTCTGGCGCTTTCGGCGTGTAGTCGTCTTCATGGCCGTCCTTCCCTAAGGGTACCTACATTTCAAGCCCACGCGGCAGCCAATCCTTGCCAGCCCCCTGGCGGGGGCAGCGAACCGCACAAACGAAAAGGCGAGAAAGGGAAGGCGGCAACGGCTCCCCCTGAAACTACTCTCCACTTTCACACAAGTGGCGGCCGTTTTCCTCCGGTTCCCGACAACGGCACCTCGCCGCTCGGGGCCATCCCTGTAAAATGGCAAAACTCCCCGTTGGGGGAGTGCATCCCGACCGACCCGACTGGGCAGTTTACTTCCCTTTTCGTTCTGCCCAATTGTAAAGACCCCCGGGCGGCATATCAAGACTTATTATTGAAATCTGTCAAGATTCGTACACATAAGTCAAGCCTTATGTTACCGTAAGTTTGCACGCTCGGATACCCCGCAACCTTCACTCGACCCACCAAAACTTCCCGAAATCAACATGCATTTATGCGGCCGGCCGGGCAGTTTCCCGCGCGAGCGACGCGATTTTCGCTCGACAGCCCCGAAGCTCGGCCAGCGCGTGCAGCAACTCTTGGTTCTGGCGCTTGACTTCGGTAAACAGGCTGGCGTGCGTTTGCTCCGCCGTTTGGCAAACAATCCAGGCCACATCTTCCAGCGCGACCGCCAGCTCCTTTTTTGGCAATCGCTTTTCCAGGCGAAGGCCTGAAGGCGTGGCGGCCTCGTCCGGGTCTTGCCGTTGCACGGCAAAAACCTGGAAGAAATCGCCCTGGACCTTGAAATGGAGGGCTGCGTAGCGCGTATGCTCCCGGGCTTGGCTGGCAATCTCAAACACACCTGCGGCAATACACGCCTGTTCCAGGGGCTCAAACCCAAGCAGAGCGGCAACCTGGCGGGCCCAATCCCGGGCCAGCACGGCATCCCGCTTGGAGCGCACGTTGAAGACCAGAAAGGAATTGCTCATGGTAGGGGTCATCCATGACCTTGTTTTCTGAGGCCTCGCAGCCGTCCATGGCGCGAGAGATTTTACCTCTCCGCTTGATTGTAGCAAGTCAGCCCGTGGGCCGGCCAGACCTCCTGATTGGACTCACCTGGAGATCCGCTTCTTCGCATGGTAAAATGACCACAGAAAAGACATCTGCCCACCTAATGCAACAAACGC
>DASZFN010001033.1:0-12395 GCA_035939715.1 Gemmataceae bacterium
AAATCATGGCCAAGGGCGCAGGCGGCAAACCGAGTGGACCGCTTGCCGACGAGATCAGCAAGACTTTTGGCGATTTCACCGCCTTTCAGCAGCAGCTCAAACAAGCTGCCGTCAGCCGCTTCGGCAGCGGCTGGGCCTGGCTGGTACTGGATGGCGGTAAGCTCCAGATTCTCAGCACCCCCAATCAGGATAGCCCGTACATGAAAAACCAGGCGCCGATCATGGGCGTCGATGTCTGGGAGCACGCCTATTACCTGAAGTACCAGAACAAACGGCCTGACTACGTCGACGCCTGGTGGAACGTGGTCAACTGGAAGGCGATCGGCGATCGCTACGCCAAGGCGAAGGCGGGAAAGCTGTAGTCAGGAAGAAAATGTAGAATATTGAATACTGAATGTAGAAGGCAGGCGTCTTTACTTTTACATTCAGTATTCAAAATTCAGTATTCGGTCCTTTCGGTTCTCCCTGGCGTCCACCTTGCTCTTGACCCCATATTCCCGCTCTGTATAGTCCGCCCCGGCGGTGGAGGGATAGTGCCGCCATTGCATGGTTGCCGAGGGAGCAGTCCATGGGAAAGTGGCGAATCGGGCTCTGGTTAAGCGTTGGCGGGCTGTTGTTGGCCGGCTGCCAGGCGCCGAATCCGCTGCAAAAGCCGAAGATGCATCCGGAATACGTGCTGCCGCCGACCGACGATTCGCGCTTCAGTTCACCGCCGACCTATCCCAAGGAAGTGCTCGACACCGGCCAGTTCAAGAAGGAGCAGAGCAAGCCCCCCGATCAGCTGAAAGATTCCGGCACGACTCTCAGTGGCCCCGGCGGACGCATGGGTGGCTATTAAGTAGATCCCGTCTGCCGGACGGGACCTGGCTGGAGCACATTACCGAAGGTGGCTCTCGAACCCGCACTGCAAGCAGCGCGGGTTTTCGTTTTTTGGCGAGTAGGACTGCAAGGCCCCGTGTCCTTACCCTTTGCTGGCGCTGCGGGCTGCGGATTTACAATCCCAAGCCATAAACTTGCGGGATCACGGACGCCAGGCCACGTTCAATATGTGCGGCCAGACTCTGGCGTTCCCGCCGGAGACCTGCTAACCTAGGTTGGTTGCGATGGCGGCATAGTAACCCGAAGCGCCAGCGAGGGCTCTCCCTGCGCGTCGGGCTACGACTGCAAAGGCATGCGAAGGCCGGGGGTAAATGACCACTTCGTGCCAGTACCGATCTGCTCGCGGAAGCCGGCGCCTGGGCTGGTTTCTGGTGTTGGGATTCCTGGCAATAAGCGGATGCGGGCCGCACGATCAGCCCGAGGCAATTTGGGGGCAGCGTGGCACGCAGCCCGGCGATTTCGTGCGGCCGCGTGCGGCTGCCATCGATTCCCACGATCGTCTCTACGTTGTGGATTTCACGGCCCGGATCCAGGTCTTCGATCGCGACGGCAACTTTCTCAATCTCTGCTGGCAGACTCCCGACTATCGCAATGGCCGGCCCAGCGGTCTGAGCATCGACCGCGATGACAACCTAATTGTCAGCGATTCCCACTATCACTGCTTCCGGATCTATTCGCTCGAAGGCAAGGAACTCCGCAAGATCGGCGGCGACGCGGGCACCGGAGCAGGCCAGCTCGGCTACATCAGCGATGTCGTTCAGGACGAGGACGGCAACTACTATGTCGCTGAATTCTGCGAGAACCAGCGCATTACGAAGCTGGACAAGGACGGCAAATTCCTCAAGCTCTGGGGCAGCCCCGGCACGGACCCGGGGCAATTCGGCCGCATCCGCGCCCTCGCCATCGGACCGGACAAGAACCTCTACGTGGTCGATGCCACCAATCATCGCATCCAGGTTTTCACGCGTGAGGGCGAGCTGCTGCGTTGCTGGGGTCAGCCCGGTAGCGAGCCGGGTCAGCTTTCGTATCCGCATGATTTGGCTTTCGGAAAACATGGCGAACTGTACGTCGTGGAACGGGGCAACCATCGCGTGCAAAAGTTTACGCCTGACGGGCAGTCTCTGGGCTGTTGGGGCGGACCCGGACGCGAACCCGGCCGTTTTCATGAACCGTGGGCCCTGGTGGTGGACAGCCATGGCCGGGTGCATGTGATTGATACAGAAAATCACCGTGTCCAACGAATAGACTTCTAGACTGATCGGTAGCCGAATTCGCCAGAATTCGGGACGCTGAACTCTTGCGAGTTCAGCTACAGATAGAACGGCCCATGACGGCCGCCAGGATTGCGACCGAGAACCTGTCATGTACCAGGCCCTTGAATACCTGAAAGACAACTGGTTCAGCCTGCTGCTTCTGGCCGTCGCCGTTAGCCTGGGCGCGGCGTTGCTAATCGCGTACAGCCGGCGACGAAGCTGGTCTTTGCCCCTATTGCTGATAGGCGCCGCTTTCGCCTTGCTCGGAGTCGGCGGCCTGGTGCTTCCCTTCGGCATCTCGCTATGGGTCGGATTGGGCGCGGCCGCCATTTTCTTTGGCATGCTGCTGATGGTCATCACGACCGGGTCGTGGTGGGCGCCTCTGGGATACACCATCGGCGCCGTGCTGCTGCTTGCCCTCGGCGGCATTGGTAACGCCGCGCTTGCCGCCGGACTCGCCGAAGTCGGACAGATAGTACTTAGCCTGGAACCGACTCAGCCCTGGTGGCTTTTGCTGCTGGGCCTGATCCCTTTCATAATTCTCATCAGCTATCGCAGCCTGGCGGGACTGGGCCCGGTACGTCGCTGGATCGCCATTGGCCTGCGCTGCGCGCTGGTCATTTTCCTGACCTTGGCGCTGGCCGAGGTAAGACTCCGGCATCAGAACGAGAATATCACAGTCCTTTACCTGGTGGATCGCTCCTTCAGTATCCCGGTCGAGTTTGATTCCACGGTCAGTCCCGATGCCAATCGCATCGATCGCCGCACCGAGCGCGTCGAACAGTTTATCAACTACACCGTGGAGAATCGCGGTCCGTTGCATCGGTATGATCGGGCCGGGCTGATCCTGTTCGGCCGCAGGCCGCGGTTGGAATTGCCTCCCAGCAATGCGCCGGCTTTCAACTTCAAGACGAAGGATGCCGCCAGCACCGTGGACGGCAACTACACCGACATCGCCGCCGCCATCAAGCTGGCGCTGGCTTCCTTTCCCGAGGGGACGGGCAAGCGCATTGTGCTGATCAGCGACGGCAACGAAAACCTCGGCAACGCCGAGGAGCAGGCGCGCATCGCCAAGCTCAACGGTGTGCAAATCGATGTCGTGCCGCTCGCTGCCGGCTACCGGAATGAGAACGAGGTGCTGGTTCAGGCTGTCGAGGCGCCGCCCAGGACGGAGCAGGGATCGCGCCTGCCCATTCGCGTGCTGATCCGCAGCTATAACCCGTTTCCCGTGTACGGCACGCTGGTCCTCAAGCAGATCACGGACGGCGAAACGATCCAGGTGCCTACCTCGCCCCGGAAAGTCAAAGTCAATCCCGGCCTAACGCCCTTCTCTTTCCAGCAGCCGCTGACCAACCAGACCCAGTCGTATACCTACCAGGCGATTTTTGTGCCCGAGGCTGTGGAGAACGGCAAGGGCGGCATTATCCAAGGTCTCGAAGGCGACCGCGTGCAGAACAACAGCGCCACCACGCATGTCGTGGCCCTGGGTCAGCGCCGCATCCTGGTGATCGAACCCGAGGCGGGCCAGCATCAGCTGCTGGTGGAGCGGCTGAAGGCGATGGCCAATTCCAAGTACAAGGTGCACACGATCACCCCCGCCCGACTGCCCGAAAGCAAGGATGAGCTCGGCGTCTTCCTGAGCAATTATGATTCCGTCATCATGGCCAACGTGCCCGCCGAGATGCTCAATGATGAGCAGCAAGAGATGATCCGCAGCAACACCTCCGACCAGGGCTGCGGCCTGATCATGATCGGCGGGCCCGACGGGTTCGGCGCCGGCGGCTGGCAGGGAACGCCCATCGAAAAGGCCCTCCCCGTGGATTGCGACATCAAGTCGTTCAAGGTGCAGGCCAAGGGCGGCCTCGTCCTCATCATGCACGCCTGTGAAATGGCGGACGGCAACCGCTGGGAGAAGGAAATCGCCAAGCTGTCCATCAAGAAACTGTCTCCGAACGACGAGATCGGCATCATTCATTACGAATGGGGTGGACACAAGTGGCATATTCCCTTGCAGGTCATCGGCAAGAAACAGCGGACCTTGCTTGGCATGGTCGATCGCATGACGCCCGGCGATATGCCGGATTTTGACGGCCCGCTCAAGATGGCTTACGACGCCCTGACCGACCCCAAGCGGCAACTGGCGACCAGGCATGTCATTGTCATCACCGATGGGGATCCACAGCTCACCAACCGGACAATCCTCTCCAACATGAGGAAGAACGGCGTCAGCTTGACCACTGTCGGGGTGGCCACGCACGGCGTCAATGAGGACAAGAAGCTGCTGGACATGGCCGCCAGCGCGTCGAAGGGGGGCAAGTTCCACAAGGTCATGAATCCGAACGCCCTGCCCAAGATCTACATCAAGGAAACACGGCTGGTCAGCCAGTCGTTCGTGCATCAGGGGCGCTTTGTGCCCGGCCTCAAGTTCAAGGAAGGGCCCACGGAAAAGATGCCGGACACCCTGATGCCGCTGTGGGGCTTTGTGCGCACCACGCCCAAGGAGTCGCCGCTGGTCGAGATTTCGATTGTCGGCCCTCCTGCGCCAGAACAAGAAAACTTCCCGATCCTGGCCTACTGGCATTACGGCCTGGGCAAATCGGTGGCCTTTACCAGCGACGCGCGCAGTCAACCGGGCAAGCCGGCCTGGGACCGCGAATGGGCCGGGTCGGACATGTACTCCAAGTTCTGGGAGCAGGCGGTCGAGTGGTCGCTGCGGCCGACCGAGACGGGCCACATGACCATGATCACGGAGTATAACGACGGCCGCGTCAAGATCACTGTGGACGCACGCGATGAAGCCAACCGGCCGCTTACGGATTTGCTCCTGCGCGGCGGCGTCACCTCTCCCCTGGCAAAGGGAGAAAGCGACCGCAAGCTGGAGCTGAAGTTCGAGCAAAAGAACAGCGGTCTTTACGAAGCCGAGTTCAAGGCGGAGGAGGCTGGATCCTATTTCATCAACGCCCAGGCGGTGCGGCAGGTGGAAACCACGAAGAACGGCAAGAAGGAGATGAAAGAGGAAGCCCTTGATAGCGTCCGCTCGGGCGTGACGATTCCCTACTCGCCTGAGTTCGCCGACCTGGAAAGTAACACCGCCTTGATGGAACGGCTGCGCGACATGACCGGCGGCAAAACGCTGTCGGAGGATCTGCTGGCAAAGGCGGCGGACCTGAAGAATCCGCAAGCAGAAGGAATACGCAGTGAGCTGGCCCAGAACCTGTTTCGTTCGGGCTTGCCGCAATTCAAGAACCTGCAACCGGTATGGTTCTGGCTGGTGTTCCTCGCCGGCGTCGGCTTGTTCTTTGATGTCGCCGTGCGCCGGATCGCCATCCAGCCGGCCGAAGCGGCGGTTGCTGCCGAGCGTGTGTGGAGCCAATTGCGTGGCCGAGCCGCGGCGGCGGTGCAAACACCTCAGTTCATTGATCGCCTGCAGAGCCGCAAGGCGCAAGTCAGCGAGGCCTTGGAGCAACTCCGTGCCGCCAAGCGTTTCGAGGGCGGCGATCGCCCGGTCAGCGTGCCGGCGGGCGCGGAGGAGGCCGAAGCCGGCGCACCGCGCTTCCAATCGCCGCGCGTGCCGGCCCAGCAACGCCTTGGCCCCGAAGCGCAAAAAGAAGCGACCGATTATGCCAGCCGCCTTTTGAAAGCCAAGAAACGAGTCTGGCAGGACCGTAAAGAAGACGAGCCGTAGCGATTTTGATCCTGACCTTGGCCACGAACCGATCAGGATCAGAATCCTGACTTACACAACAGGAGCGATTCTTCCAACATGTCATCCGCAGCCACGATGCAGCAACGGGCCGAGCAATTTCGGAAGGCGTACGCCAAGCTCCAGGATGAAATCGGCAAGGTCATTGTCGGACACACGGACATCGTCCACGGCGTGCTCACCTGCCTGTTCGTCGGCGGGCACGCCCTGCTGGAAGGTGTACCGGGCCTGGGCAAGACGCTGCTGGTGCGCACGCTCAGCCAGGTTCTCGATCTGGCCTTCAACCGTATTCAATTCACCCCCGACCTGATGCCGTCGGACATTATGGGCACCAACATCATCAGCGAAGGCGCCGACGGCAAGCGCGTCTTCAGCTTTCAGCCGGGTCCCCTTTTTGCCCAGATCGTGCTGGCCGATGAAATCAACCGCGCCACGCCGAAGACGCAGTCCGCTTTGCTGGAAGCCATGCAAGAGCACAGCGTCACCATCGGCGGCACCATCCACCGCCTCAAGGAGCCGTTCTTCGTCATGGCGACGCAAAATCCGATTGAGCAAGAAGGCACCTATCCGCTGCCGGAAGCTCAACTGGATCGCTTCTTCTTCAAGCTCATTGTCAACTACTCCGGCCGGCAGGAGATGGCGACCATTCTGGAGCGCACGACGAAAGGCGAATGGCCGCAGCCGCAAAAGGTCATGGAGGGCGAGGAAATTCGCCAGTGGCAGCAGCTGGTACGCGAGGTTCTGGTCGCGCCCCCGGTGCAGGATTACGCGATCCGGCTAGTGCTGGCGACGCATCCGCAGGGGGAATTCGCCACCGCCGAAACGAACAAGTACTTCCGGGTAGGCGCCAGCCCGCGTGGCGCGCAAGCCCTGGTGCTGGCGGGCAAAGTTCGCGCCCTGCTGGAAGGCCGCTACAACGTCAGCTTTGAAGACATCCGTCGCGTGTATCTGCCGGCCTTGCGGCACCGCATTTTGCTTAATTTCGAAGCCCAGGCAGAAAACATTGCTTCCGACACCATCCTGGCGCAAATCCTCAACGACGTTCAGGAAAAGGCGTCCGATTTGACGGCCATAAAAGTCTAAGCCTGTGATGCTTTCAACGATGCCAGAAACCCAGACCCAACCGCTTCTTGAACCTGACTTCCTGGCGCGTCTCGAACAACTCGAGCTGGTGTCCAAGAAAATCTTCCTCGGCCGCATGAAAGGCGAGCGCCGCAGCAAGCGCAAGGGACAGAGCGTCGAGTTTGCCGACTATCGCAATTACGTCATCGGCGACGATCTGCGCTTTCTCGACTGGAACCTGTTTGCCCGTCTCGATCGCCTGTTTATCCGCCTCTTCATGGAGGAGGAGGATCTGCATTTTTCCATCCTGATCGACAACAGCCTGTCGATGGACTTCGGCACGCCGTCCAAGCTGCGTTACGCCAAGCAGGTAGCCGCCGCATTGGGCTTCATCGGCCTGGTCAACATGGATCGCGTGGTGATCGAGGCCTTCAATGACAGGCTGATCCAAAGCATGCCTGCCGCCCGTGGCCGGCGCAGCGCCTGGCGGATGCTGGACTTTTTGCAGAAGATCGAGCCGGCCGGACCCAGCGACCTCAAGAAAGCGCTCAGGACGTTTTCTCTGAAATCCAGCGGCAAGGGCATTGTGGTGCTGCTGAGTGATTTCATGGACAAAGGCGGCTACGAGGAGGCGCTGCGTTACCTGGTCGCCCGGCAGCTGGATATCTATGTAATCCAGATTTTGTCCCATGAAGAAATCGAGCCGGAAATCGTCGGCGACTTGCAACTGGTGGACGTGGAAGACGAAGATGTCGCGGAGATCACCGTGAGCGCACCGCTTTTGAAGCGCTACAAGCAAAACCTGGCAGCCTTTCGCTCGAGCCTGAGTGAATTCTGCCTGCGCCGCGGCGTCTCGTACCTGTTCACCAGCAATCAGGTGCCTTTTGAGCGCCTGGTGCTGACTTATTTGCGCCAGCGCGGCCTGGTGAAGTGAGGGATTGAATGGCAGCGCGTCCTCCTGAATGGCTTGCGGGTTTCGGCCGCTCCTGGTTCGCCATCGCCCTGGTGATCGTGTTGCTGCTGGCGATCCCCGGCTTTCTTCTGTTCGGCCTCAACGTTGCCGGCGCCGAGCCGAGGGTAAATGAATGGCTCCAGGAAAGATTCACGCTTACGCACCACATCCCTTTCGCGTGGTGGGTCGCGCTCATCTTGCTGCTGGTCCCTGTGCTGGTCATTCTGCTTTACTTTCTCAAGCTCAAGCGCAAGCCGCTGAGCGTGCCCAGCACGTTTCTTTGGCGGAAAAGCATCGAAGATTTGCACGTGAACGCCCTGTTCCAGTGGCTGCGCCAGAACCTGCTTCTGCTCTTGCAGTTGCTGGTGTTGCTGTTCCTTATTTACTCCGTCATGGATTTTCGCGTGCATGGCCGGACGTCGGAGAGCAAGCATTACATCCTCATGATCGACAATTCGGCGAGCATGGGCGCCACGGACGTGGAGCCCAGCCGGTTGCACTGGGCCAAGCAAGAGGCGCTCAAGGAAATTGACGCCTCGTCCGATACCGACTTCGGCATGGTCATCCTGTTCAATTCGAGCGCCGAGATCCTGCAATCGTACACCAACAACCGTGGCCAGTTGCGCTCCGCTGTAGCGGGGATTGAACAGTCCCAGCGGCCCACGCGCATTGAAGAGGCGCTCAGCCTGGCCGCCAGCCTGGCCAATCCCAGCCGCACCGCCGATGACGCCAGCGTGCGGCCGGCGAACGTGGAACCCGGCAAGGAGCGCACCTATGTGGCGGCCGAAGGCATAGTGACCGAGGTCCATCTTTTCTCGGACGGCCGCTTTCCGGACATGCCGGAATTTACGCTGGGCAATCTCAATCTTCATCTTCATACCGCGGGCAAGCCGGGGCCGGAAAACACCAATAATGTCGGCATTGTCACCTTCAATGCGCTCCGCGACGAGCAGGACGCCAGCAAGCTGCTGGTGTTTGTCCGGGCCATGAACTTTCGCAACCAAAGGGTGGACACCAAGGTTTACCTTGAGGTTTATGTCAATGACAAGCTGCGCGGCGTCAAGGAAAAGCTGCTTGCCCTGCCACCGCGCAAGGTAGAACAAATCACGGAGGCCGGCAAAGACGAAATCATTCGCGACCGGCCCGGCGAGCAGGCGGCCACGTTCGAGCTGAGCGATCTCGATGATCGGGCCATCACGGTCCTGCATGCCAAGCTGGAGCGCATCAAGGATGACCTGCCGCTCGACGACGAGGCGTGGCTGGTGGTCGGCGTGGTGCGCAAAGCGCGCGTGCTCATCGTGGGACCGCCCAACTCTGTTCTGGAAGCGTTCTTTGACAACCAGGCGACGCGCGCCGTGGCCAACGTCACGCATCTGGCACCCGACGCGCTTACCAAGGAAAACGTCTACCGCGGGCCGGCGCGCAATGGCGACTACGATCTGGTTATCTTCGACCGCTGCACGCCTGCTTCGGAAGAGGACATGCCGCGCGGCAACACGTTCTTCATTGGCCAGCCGCCGCCGCCCTACAAGCGCAGCCCCGGCGACACCATCTCCAATCCGCAAATCAAGGGCTGGATCAGCAAGCATCCCGTGATGCGCCGGCTGGCGGCTCTTCAGGAAGTGGGCGTGCTGGAAGCCTTCAAGATAAAAAATTTGCCGCCGCGTACCCCAAAGCTCATCGAGATCGATCAGAACAACGCCTTGCTGTTCACCTTGAATCGTGGCTCGTTCACGGACCTGGTGATGACGTTTGCGGTTATCGACGAGAAGGACGGTTTCAACACCAACTGGCCGCTTCTGCCGAGTTTCCCCTTGTTCCTGCGCAATGTTCTTTATGCGCTCGGCAACGTCAGCGACGGCGCCAGCGAGGAGGCGGTTCAGCCCGGCTACCCCAAGGTTTTACGGCCCGACCTCGCCGTCAACCAGGTAGAGGTCACGGATCCGGGCGGCAAGACAAAGGCCATCAGCCGTGGCACGCGGGCCGATTTTTCCTATGGTGACACCAATCGCGTGGGCGCCTACCGCGTGTCCTGGAACGGCGCCTGGCAGCGCAGCTTCGCCGTCAACCTGCTCGACTCCGATGAAAGCAATATCGAGCCGCGCACCAGTGTGCAGATCGGCGTCGATAAGATCACCAGCAAGGACCGCGACCGTGACCAGCCGCGCGAGCTCTGGAAATGGTTTGTCCTGATTGCCCTCGGGTTTCTGCTCGTGGAGTGGTACATCTACAACCGGCGGGTTTACGTCTGAGCCTACCATGAAAACTGCTTCCCCGAAGACTTCCCCTTCTGCAAAACGACGCAACGGCATTCGTGGCGCTCTCGAGTCCAAGGCGCCGCACAAACGTGCTTTTGATGACTACCGCCGTTTCGTGCGCAAGCATTACGACGGCTTCCCGGGAAAACTGACGGCGTTCACCGGCGTAGTCACCGGCCATGATACGTTGGCGGGACGGCTTTTCAGTGCCGACGGCTTCGACGTGCGTGGCTGCAAGCGCATCCTGGATGCGGCGTGCGGCAACGGCCGCTATACGCGCTTCGTCCTTCGGCAGGCGGACCGCGACGCCATGGTGACCGGCTTCGACTACTCGCAAGGAATGCTGCGCCGGGCACGGCATCGCTTGAAACACACCCGCGCCACGCATGTCGCCGCCGATATCACGCGGCTCCCTTACCTTGATGCCTCTTTTGACGCCATCATCTGCGGCTGGGTGCTCGAGCATCTGCCCGATCCGCGGCCCGGGCTTCGAGAACTGGCTCGTGTGCTCAAGCCCGGTGGCAAGGTCTTGTTAATGACGACCGAAGATACGTTTCTGGGATCCGTGTGCAGCCGGCTGTGGCATTGCCGGACCTACAACCGTGCTGTGCTCAAGAAGGTATGTGAAGAGAGCGGCCTATGCTGGCAACGCGAGCTCTGGTTCACGAAGCTTCACGCGGTTGCCAAGCTGGGCGGCATTGTTGTTGAGCTATCCAGGGCTTAGGTGGCGGCAGGTTCTCAATTCAGTTTTGGGTCTGGCCTTGGCCATGTCATGGCCTTTCTTCCCCGTTTTCCTTGCAAGCGCGGCCCGTCTCTAAGTCGATGACCGTAGTAGTGAAAGGATGAGCAAAGGCAGACCAAGCAACTGCCAGCATAACCTGGAAAAACCGCCAGGGTGAGTAGGCAAAAGCAGATCGATTCATGGCGGACTCCGTTTCAACATGCCGGTCATCGGCAATTCCATTTTACCTTGCCCTCACGCTTCAGGGCGCAGTCATTCAAGCCTTCTCCTCCGGCACGCGAAGTACTAGCTTCGACACTTCCGGGCGGCAGTTAAAGCGCAGCGGATGCTGGCCGGCGAGCCCGCGGCTCACGTGCAGCGCCGTGGGCGGCTCCCAGAAAATCCCGCAATCGTATCTCCTGCCGTAACTGCTCGGCACCAGCACGGAGCCGATCAAGGGAAAGCGGATCTGTCCGCCGTGGTTATGTCCCGACAGCATCAGATCGACCTCCTGTCGTCTTGCCCAACGGATGTTGTCAGGGGTATGACTCAGGCATAGCCGGAAGGCTCCCGCCGGACAGGTGGATAGATCGGGCGCTGGCACAAACCACGGTCCCTCGTGGCCGATCGCAATGAGGGGCTCGCCGCGCACGTCCAGTTGTTTCCAGCAGTTGTCCAGCACATGGTAGCCACAGCGCCTCAGGCGCCGGCGCAACACCGCCGGTTCATGCCAGGAGTCGTGGTTCCCCAGGATCGCTAGGCCGGCAATGCGCCAGCGCAATTTGCCCAGCACTGGAAGAATCCAGCGATAATGGTTAGCCGTGTCCACCGTGTCGCCGGTGAAGGCGACAAGGTCAGGCTCCCACTCCTGGCAGTGATCCATGACGCGTTGATAGAAGATCTTGTCGGGCGTGCCGCACAGGTGCAGGTCGCTGAGGTGCAATATGCTCAGCCCGTCCCAGGCGGCCGGTAGGCGCGGCAGGCGCAGCGTACGCACGGTAAAATCTACCTGAAAGACTTGATTGCCCGGTAACCTGGCCAGCGCTCGATGTCTTCCCTTCCCGACAGGTTTGTAGCCGAGGTCCGACGCAATATTACGCATCTGCGTATCGTTGCTGAGCAGAATCGCCGGCATTGCCTTCAACTGCCGCACCACAGTGATAAAGGGCAGCAAGAAGATGCCGACTGCGGCACAGAGCACGGTATACCCGGTAGCAGCGATCTTGGTGGCATTGCCGGAGGAGATGGCCTCAGCCAGGGAGAAGTCTAGCGGATAAGTCCGGACAAATGCCACCAGGCCTGCGACAACCAGGGCACCGTGCAGCAGGCGCACGCCGGTCAAGAGGCGGTGGGGCAGCGCCCGCGAAAACCACCAGTTATTGCTGAAGGAAAGAATCGCAATGTGCCCAAGGCACGATCCCAGAAGCAGGGCGATGGCGAGTACGTACATAGACAAATCCTTGGCGCCGCTTGATCTGCGGCTGCCGCTCCCGTTTAGGCATTACCCCTTGCTCATTTCATCCTTGGCTTGGAGCGGCTTTTCGAGGGCCTCGAGAAGTTGATCGAC
>DASZFN010001034.1:0-6384 GCA_035939715.1 Gemmataceae bacterium
GCCGGGCGGGCATTCGAGGAGCACGCGGCCGCCGCGGCCCTGGACCAGGGGCACGTAGCGGACAAACTGCAGCGTATCGCCCAGCCCCTGTTCGGCGTACAGCAGCACGGTCCGCCCCGCCAGCGGCGCACCATCCCAGGGCGGCTTCGGCAAGGCGCGCGGCGTGGCGTTTTTGCCGCGCCAGCGCCATTCATATTCCGGCCAGCCCTTGTCGAAGTCTCCCTGGGCCAGCCAGCCAAGCGCAAGGTTGAGATGGGCATCCGGATAAGCGGCGTTAAGTTCCAGGGCGCGGCGGTAACTCGCGATTCCCTCCGTGAGCTTGCCTTCCTGGACAAAGGCGATCCCCATGTTGTTGTAGGCCTCTGCATAGGCCGGTCGCAATTCCAGGGCGCGTCGATAGTGGGCCATCGCCTTGGCCAGATCTCCAAGATTGCGCAGGGCGTTGCCCAGGTTATTGTGCGCATCGGGGGAATTGGGATTAAGGCGCAGCGATTCCTCATAACAGGTGATGGCTTCTTGCAGCCGTCCCTGTCCGGCCAGGGCCACGCCCAGGTTACTATGCGTTTCGGCAGAAGCGGGCTTGATACGCAGCGACTCGCGGAAATTGGCGATCGCCTCGTCCAGCTTGCCTTGCTCCTCCAAGAGAATTCCAAGGTTATTGAAGGCTTCGGCAAAGTCCGGTTTGACGCGCAGGGCGTGCCGGTAATTCACCGCTGCGTCGTCGGGTTTCTTGAGGTCGACATACGTCAAAGCCAGATTGTGGTATGCCTCCGCATGATCCGGCTTGATTTGCAAGGCGTGCTGAAAGCAGGCGGCGGCTTCGGCGAGCTTGTCCTGACTGCGCAACAGGCGGCCGAGGTTAAAATGAACGTCGAAGGCATCCGGCTTGCGCTTGATCACTTCACGAAAATGCCTGGCAGCGGCATCCAGCTGCCCTTGCCGCATATAAGTGAGCCCCAGATTGCCGTGCCCGTCAAGCGAATCAGGATGGATGGCCAGCACCTTCTGAAACGCGGACAGCGCTTCCTCCGGCTTGCCCAGCTCGGCGAGGGCGACACCGAGGTTGTTGAGCACATCGGCGGCATTTGGATTGACGTCGAGAGCTCGGCGCAGACAGTCCACCGCTTCTTGCAGGCGTCCTTCTTTTACCAGCCCCAGGCCGCGGCGTTTAAGGCGTTCCCACTCCTGTTCGGAGCGTGCCGGGCCCAGGCGCGCGCCTGCGGCCCGTTCCGTCAGGGCTTCGGCGATGCGGGCAAAGACTTCCTCCCAGTTGCCCCACTGCTGCTGGCGGAACAACCGCATGCTCGGATACCAGGGACTGTCCTCCCGCGCGCGCAGCCAACGCCAGTCCGAGGCCGCCGGCAACGCCAGCCACACGGCTACCCCCAGCCCGCCCGCCAGATGCGCCAACGCCGTGTCCGAGGTCACCACCACATCCAACTGCCGCAACACCGCCGCCGTGTCCACAAAGGCGCCCGCGCCCCCCTCGTCCAGTTCGCGTCCCAGATCGGTAAGGCCCCACTGCTCGCCCCACTCCGCCAACTGCTCGCTGCCATGCCCCTTCTGCAAACTGAACAAGCGCACGCCCGGCACGGCCGCCAGCGGCGCAAAACGCGCCAGGGGGATGGAGCGATGGCGATCGCCACGGTACTTGGGGTTGCCTTGCCAGCCGATGCCGACGCGCAGGCCGGGCCCGGCCAGGCGCGGCCGCCAGCGTTCGATGCGTTCGGGATCGGCGAACAGATAGGGCACGGTGGCGGGCACGCTGGCCAGCGTGGTGCCGAACAGGCGCGGCAGGCTGAGCAGCGGGGCATGGCAATCGAAAGGGGGTAGCGGCGCGCCCTGGGGCACGAGCGTGTCGATGCCGGGGCAGCGGGACAGCAGCGGCGCCAGGCCGGGCGGGCATTCGAGGAGCACGCGGCCGCCGCGGCCCTGGACCAGGGGCACGTAGCGGACAAACTGCAGCGTATCGCCCAGCCCCTGTTCGGCGTACAGCAGCACGGTCCGCCCTGCCAGCGGCGCACCATCCCAGGGCGGCCGGTGCAACTCCCGGATGGGATGTTCCCTGGTCTTCCAGCGCCACTCGTATTCCGGCCAGCCTTCCGGGTAGTTTCCTTGCGACAGCAAGGCCCGTCCCCGGTTGGCATGCGCGTCGCTGTAGTCGGGCTTGAGCTGCAAGGCACGCGCGTAGAAATCCAGGGCCCTGGCCACATCGCCTTGCTGAACGAGCGCCACGGCATAATTATTGTGTGTCTCGGCCGCGTCGGGGCGCAGCCGCAAAGATTCTTCGAAATGAACCGCCGCCTCTTCGGGGAATGCCAATTCCGCGAGCACGACGCCCAGGTTGCTGTGCGCCTCGGCAGACTGTGGTTTGAGCCGCACGGCCTGGCGGAAATAGACCACGGCTTCGTCGGGCCTGTCCTGTTGTTCCCAGAGGATACCGAGCTCGGTATAGGTGTCCGCGTGATCGGGCCTCAGGCGCGAGGCTTCGCGATACGCGGCCATGGCCTGGTCGCCTTTACCCTGCTTGCGTAGCGCGCTGCCGATGTTGAACAGGGCTTCGGCATATTCAGGCCGAATTTCCAAAGCCCGGCGATAGCAAGCCAGGGCTTCTGTCAATTTCGCCTGCTCGGCCAGGGCGACGCCTAAATTATTGCGCGCCTCGGCCCAGTCCGGTTTGAGCCGGCAGCTTTCCCGGAAGTGCTTCTCCGCCTCTACCCCTTTTCGTTGCCGCAGGCAAGCCAATCCCAAATTATTATGGGCATCCGCTGAATCGGGCTCGAGCCGCAGCGCTTCCCGGAAGCGGGCTTGCGCCTCTTCCAGGCGGCCGGCCTTCACCAGAGCGACACCCAGATTACTGTGCGATTCCGGCATGTCAGACTTAAGCGCAATGGCTGCCTCAAAGCTGGCAATGGCCTCTTCAAACCTGCCGAGTTTGACCAGGGCAATGCCCAGATTGTTGTGCGCATTCGGCTGTTTGAAATGGATACGCAGCGCGTCTTGGTAGCTGAGCACCGCCTCTTCAAGTCTACCTTGAAGACGAAGCACATCGCCAATGGCGCGAATGGCCTCCGCATGGTCGGGCGCCAGGGACACGGCTTGCTGATAGCAGTCCAATGCTGGCTCGAACTGGCCCAGCGCTTGATAGGCCGCGCCCAGGCGGCAGTGACAGGCAGGATCTCGCGCAGCCAGGGCCACTGCCTGTTTCAGGTGTTCAATGGCCTCGGCATTCCTGCCCGTCTGGAGAGCCCCAACCGCCCGACGGGTCAAACTGTCCGTTTTTTCTGACTCGCTCGCCGAGATGTGATCGGCGAACTCATTGTCCTTCTTTTTCAGTTCCTGCTTGGAGTCCGTCGCCGTCCCTCCGCAGAGACTTGCCATGACCGCCTCCGTCGCACAATCTCTAAAGCAAATGACCCGCGGCGGATCATAAGTGCCTATGACAGTGATCGAAGCTCGTCATGAAGCGTTTACCGTACAAGCGGTACGTAAAGGGCGAGAATGCTGCCTGCGACCGAGTTAGCCGTTTGGCCGCCGCGTGGCCAGAGCTTTGTCGATGCAATTTTGTACCTGACAGGCTAACCGAGGTCACGTCCAGGTGCAAGAGTCGAGCACGCAGTCGATACCACGATGACTACCCCTTCACGAATGAATATACGGTGAGCCGCTCGGGGCGAATCCCCCGTCTGGGGCAAGCTGCTGGGCCTGCCGGAGCAAACGCAAAACATTTCTTGAACCACATTTATCACGCTGAAAGCCGGCCCGCCAAAGGGTGTCCCGTTTGTCGTTTGGTCCGATTTAGCTAACGGCAATGGTGGTAGCGGTAACAGCAGCGCTGGCGGCGCGTCTTACGATGGTCGTCATTCCGCCATCGATGGCCGTCGCATCGAGTTCCGGGCCACGACTACCGATGGCAAATCTGGGCAGTATTACGATTGCTGGAGTTAATTACGATCTGGCAAAGGGATCGCTTTTTCTGGTTTCGGCACGTGAGGAGCTGCCAAAGGTCGCTCAGATAAACTTCGACTTGAGTGGATTTCCCGAAGGCGACGCACTCAAGGCGTTTGCCAAGTCAAATCCCCAGATTCGTGAGTTTTTCGAGAAACACAAAAAGGAGGATGCAAAGAGCAGATAGGAAACACCTGAACGCATTAACGACCGCTCAAGCTATAAGGCGGTCCGACCTCCTGGACCTTGCAACGACAATTTACCTTGCTTTGAGCGTGCCATTCGAGCCTCGATTGACCAAGGAACGGTGCAACCCGGCCATTGACAACGGGACAGGCGATTAAGTCGGCCGCCGTCGCCGCCATAATAACCGAGCCGAAAAAGATCGAGCGTGAAGCTCGAAGGCGGATTTGTGCTTACAAAGAAGCGAACCGTCTCTCCCGCCTGGGCGCTGGCATGAGAACAGTAACCCTCGATCAAGGGACAGCGATATTTAGTGGCCGGATTGATGCGCGTGCGCGTTAGCAGCCAGTCACGCGTCCCAGGCCGAGCATTTTCCTCACGAATACGGTTGGACACTGCGGTGTCGGCCGATACCGCGGCAAACCCGGCAAGCGTCAAAGCGCCGGCACAGGTCGCCTGTTTGAGTGCTTCGCGTCGTGAGATCTCCGGTTGGATCATGATTTGTCCCCACAAGGTTTGAACCGGCCAACGTGCTCGTCACTCTTGTTGCAAGCCGCCACGCTTGTGCGGCTCGGGCTCGCGGTCTCTCGCATCGCCTGTCTAAGGGCCGAAGAGCCGGATCAGTGCTCCTTGCGTTTGTCCTCGATCAGGATTGCCGCGTCTATTTTATTGCCCTTGAATGTGACATCGCCGACTTTCTCTTCCAACCGGATTCCCACCTGCTGTTTGCGTTCGCCGGCTTGCCGCGTATCACGGATGACGTTGTCCTTGAAAACCAAGCCGCGGGTCTGGCCTCGGACGCGAATTCCCGCCGCAGCGTGCTTCACGCCGTTGTTCTCGATGAGATTCTTTTCCAAACAATTGCGGTGGCCCGCCATGCCCTCGCTCTCTTCCCGGAAATACACCCCATCCTCGCAATTACCGCGAACCTGATTGTTGCGCAGCACGTTGTCCGTATCCTTGTGGCCAATGGAAATGCCGAAGCGACCGTTTCCTTCCAGGACATTTTCTTCAAACAAGCCGTGTTTCACTCGCCAGCAGAGAAACAAACCATCCTCACCGTTCCTCCGGGCGATGCACTGACGCACGATCGGACGCTGCGAGCCGCTGCCCGGATGGATGCCCAGAGATGCATTATCCTCGCTCACGCATCCTAACACTTTCACGTCATTACATTGCTGGAAGCTGATGCCATCGCCGGCGTAGTTGCGCACCGTGCAGCACTCAACGACAGCTCCAGGACATCGATACAGGAAGATGCCGCCGCCCCGGCAACCGTTCAGGTGCACATTTTCCCCTTTGTTGCCTTCGAGCGTGAGGTTTTCGACCCGCAATCCTTCGACATGGTAACCGCTAATGATTGGAAACACCGTCGCTGCCCGCGCGTTGCTATCGACCATGCAGTCGGCGTTCAGAGGCAAGCTAATCGAGAACGTATTGCCATTTTTCCCTGTGATCCTTGCGACCGTCGTGTGAAAACCGCCAGCGTTCTTGTCCCAGACCGCCACGCCATCCCCAACCTCAAACCCTTCCGGGTCCTTGAGCGTTACCTGTTCTTCTCCGTAATCACCATCCAGTGTCAGTACCGAAGCGTGAGCCCGCGCCTTGCGCAAGATGGTCTTCGCTCCTTGACCGCGGATGGTGACATGCGGCGCCAAGTGCAGGGCGTCCCGCATCTGATACTCACCGGCTCCGATCTCCACGACACCCCCGCCGAGCTTGGCGATGTAGTCCACCGCGGCTTGCAGCACCCGGTTGTCAGTGCCGCGCAGATTGCCCTCGCGTACCCCCACCGCGATGCGCGGGAACTCCTTCATCTTGGTGTGCATTACGCGAGCAAGTTGTTGCTGGTCCTTGTCCGCAACAAGGAGTGTTTCTTGCGCGCGACTCAGGCCAAGCAACATGGGGCCAATCGAGTCGGGTTCCGGTCGTGCAAACGCGGCTACGGAAAACAGCGAAAGCACGATGGCCGCAATTGGTTTCATCGCCGATTTCTCCGCATGAGCTGCGAGCCCGAGGGTCACCTTCTCGGCTAACCGTCGGCCTGGTCTCGTTCAGGTAAACCCATCTTTCAATACCAGAAAGAATCTTTACGAACAATGGCCGAAGTAGACTCCCTTAAAGAGATCCGAATCGGTCCAGCCGTGTTACAGCTAAGGCTTCCGCGCGCGGTGGAAATAGACCCGGGAACTGATGCCAACTCGCCGTGCCGGGAACACACCGGCACTTCCTGGCCTGAAGGGATAACGTTGC
>DASZFN010001035.1:0-7372 GCA_035939715.1 Gemmataceae bacterium
GGGCATCGGCCTCACGCTGGTGCGCAAGCTGGTGGAGATGCACGGCGGCCGCGTCGAGGCCCATAGTGAAGGCCTCGGCCACGGCAGCGAGTTCGTCGTCCGCCTGCCGCTCCTGCGTGAAGCCACTCCGCCGGCGGCCGCGGCGGCCGAGCAGCCGAGGCATTGACGAGTCATTCTCTCGAGGTCGCCCACTGCGGTTTCCGAAAGGAAACGACAACATGAGCGCGCTACAAATGTCTTCGGACGTGGCCGTCGTGAGGCCGCGAGACGTGGACACGATGACTGTGCCCGACATGCATCCGCCTGCGACCGTGCGCAGCTTCGGTCTGACGGACCGCGGCAAGGTCCGCGACCGCAACGAGGACCAGTTCTTGATTGCCGTACTGCGCAAGGCTCTGGACGTCCAGCGGACAAGCCTGCCTCAGAGGACGGTGCAGCATGGCAGCGACCAGGGCTACCTGTTTGTGGTGGCCGATGGCATGGGCGGCCACGCCGGCGGAGAACAGGCCAGCGCCCTGGCGATTGACTCGGTGGAAACCTTCATGCTGGAAACGTTCAAGTGGTTCTTCCAGTTCAGAGGCAAGGAAGAAGACAAGCTGCTCGCCGCATTCCACAGCGCCCTGGGTCAGGCAAACGCCCGCGTCCTGGCCGAGGCGGCACAGCATCCCGAACTGCGTGGCATGGGCACCACCCTGACGCTGGCGTACAGCCTCAACGACGAGCTGTTTGTGGCCCACGTCGGCGACAGCCGTTGCTACCTGTGCCGCGACGGGATTATTCACCGCCTGACACGCGACCACACGCTGGTGGAAGATATGGTTCGTCGCGGCGTCCTGCCGGCCGAAGAGGCCGAGAAGCATCGCTGGCGGCACGTGATCACCAACGCCGTCGGCGGGAATGATCCCGAGCTCAAGGTCGAGGTCCACAAAGTTCATCTGCAAGCCGACGACGGCGTGCTGCTCTGCTCCGACGGGCTCACGACTATGCTCGCCGACGAGGAAATCGCCCGGATCCTCGAGACGGAAGTCGATCCCGAGCAAGCCTGCCGGCAGCTCGTGGCGCAGGCCAATGAGGCGGGGGGCGAAGACAATATCACTGTCATCCTTGCTCGTTATGAATCGGTCAGTTAAGGGGAGCGATCCATTCGTTCGCTTATGGCGTTTTTTTCGCCTGTGTCCAAAGGACCTCTTATGAGCAGCAGCCAATCGACCAGCAACGGGAACTGTAATGGCGCGGCAACCGCGAGCCGCCACAACCGGATCGCCGAGGACGCTACCTCGATCTGCAAGGATCTTCGGCACCTGCTTGGATCCGGCCCGTCCAGCATGATGGATGCCGCCAGCGCCGGCAGCGAAGCGCTGGAACTGTTGCCCGAGCGCCCTGGCAGTCTAGTTGGCTCGATGCGCGAGGAGCTGACGGACCGCTTTTCGTTCCACAACATCCTCAGCAAGAACCCGCGCATGCATGCCATCTTTGAGCTGATCAGCGCTGTTGCCCGGACCGCGACCACTGTGTTGATTGAAGGGGCGACGGGCACGGGTAAGGAGCTGGTGGCCAGAGCTATCCACGAGGCGTCGTCGCAGCGCACCGGCGCCTGGGCAGCTATCAACTGTGCGGCCGTGCCGGAAACGCTGCTGGAGAGCGAGCTGTTCGGCCATGAGAAAGGCGCGTTTACCGGCGCGGTCGGCCGACGCCAGGGACGGTTTGAGCTGGCCAACGGCGGCACGATTTTCCTGGACGAAGTGGGCGATGTGCCCGCGGCCATGCAGGCCAAGTTGCTGCGCGTCCTGCAAGAGCGCTGCTTCGAGCGCGTCGGCGGCATGGAAACGCTCGAGGTCGATGTGCGCGTCATCGCCGCCAGCAACCGCAACCTGCAAAAGATGGTCCGCGGCGGAGTCTTTCGCGAGGACCTGTACTATCGACTCAACGTGGTGAAGATCGATCTGCCGCGCCTGTGCGAACGCCCGGAGGACATCCCGCTGTTGGCGACTAATTTTGCCGAGAAGCATGCCGCGCCTGGACAGCCGCCGAGGAGAATTGCCGCTGAGGCCATGGAGATCCTGCTTCGCCACGACTGGCCCGGGAACATCCGCGAGCTGGAAAATGCCATCGAGCGGGGCTGTGTCACCTCGCGGGATGAATTCATCAAGCCGGAAAACCTGCCGTCAGAGGTCACCAAGCCGGCGGCAGCCCCGGCGCCGCTCCCCATCAATCTGTCCCGCTCGCTGAAGGAACAACTTTCCGAAGTGGTCGCCGCCTTTGAGGAACGCTACCTGCGGACAGCGTTGCGGAAGGCGCGCGGGAATGTCAGCCGCACGGCTGAGATTAGCGGCTTATCGCGGCGCGGCGTCTCGGGAAAGATCGCTCAGTACGAGCTCGAAAGGTTGGAGTTCAAGCGGGAGGAGTAACCTGCGGAATGATTCTAACGGTGCTGACAATGCATTGTTTTTCGCGGTTCGCAGTCGTAGAATGAATAAGGATTAAAGCCCACTGAGGCTTTCAATCGCAGTCGTCGGATGACTAGATGAAGGGCAACCCGGCAGTGCCGGGGGACCCGTTGACGAGTAAGCCGACGTGGTCGAATACCCAAAGGTGTTCGGCCACGTCGGTTTTTTTTGCTTCCGGTGGCGTTTTGCGGAGCACGGGCAACGACGGGATGAGCGACTCATCCAAACCTTGCGACAATCGAAGAGGACATCTTGACCACTACAATTTCAGTGTCAAAACGTTTCAACCACGTAGGGGCTGGCCAGGAGGTTTCGCAGCGGATTTCGACCGCCAGGCGGATAGCCACCGTCATCTTTCTCATCGTGCCGTTTCTCGGGCTGGTCGCCGCCATTGTTTTCCTTTGGGGCCGAGGATTTCATTGGGTTGAACTGGGGCTTCTACTCGGCATGTACGTGGTGACGATTTTGGGGGTGACAATCGGCTTTCACAGGCTGTTTACCCACCGCTCCTTTGAGGCCGGCCCCGCGCTGCAGTTTGTGCTGGCTGTCCTCGGTTCGATGGCCTTCGAAGGCCCGATCTTGAATTGGGTTGCCGTGCACCGGCGGCATCACCAGTTTAGCGATCTGCATGAAGATCCCCATTCGCCGCACCACGAAGGCCAGGGTATGCTCGGCTTGCTGCGCGGGCTTTGGCATGCGCATGTCGGTTGGCTTTTTCAACCTGAGGCGCCGGACCTGTTGCGCTACGTGAAGGACCTTCGGCAGAGCGCACTCCTGCGCAAGGTAAACACCTTGTTCCCTGTCTGGGTGGCAGTCGGCTTGCTCATCCCAACGGTTCTTGGGTTCGTGTTTACCGGAACCTGGATGGGGGCCGTCTTCGGCCTGATATGGGGCGGCCTGGTGCGAATCTTCCTGGTTCATCATGTCACCTGGAGCATCAATTCGGTCTGCCACATGTGGGGTCGCCGGCCCTTCCCGACTCACGACCATAGCCGGAATAATTTCCTGTTCGGGGTCCTCGGATTGGGAGAAGGCTGGCATAACAACCACCATGCTTTCCCGACCTCGGCCCGGCACGGCCTGCGCTGGTGGCAGATCGACCTTACCTACGCGGTCATTTGCGTGTTCGCTTGGTTGGGCCTCGTTTGGCAGGTGAACCTGCCCATGAAGCGGAGCGCCGCCACACCTTAAGTCAAGAGAGCATGGCTATACAAGCCAGGCGAGAAGAAGAATGCACGTGCTTAGGTGCAAAAAAGAAGACGGCAAGCATAGCGCCTGCCGTCTTCCCAAAAAGCCTTCGCGCATTTCACCCCGTCAGCCGGTTTCTGGAACCGGCGCTACTCTCTTTTGCATTTGATCTCGCTTACCATCATTTTCCCGTCCTTTTTCTCGTAAGTGATGGTAACCTCGTCGCCTTCCTTGAGGTCACTGAGTTTGCCATCCTTGTCACCCAGTTTCACTTTGCCGTCCTCGGTGAGGACGAACTCGTGGTTTTTACCGTCGTTGTCGGTGACCGTAAACTCCCGCTTGTCGGCGGTGATGCTCTTGACCTTGCCTTTTACCTCATCCGCCAGGACCGGCGCCGCCAGGGCCACCAGCAGAATCATGGCCAGGCCCATCAATAACCACTTTGGCAGACGTATCATGGTTTTACTCTCCATAGAAGAAACATAGGCGCCGCCTGTCTCTCAACGCGAGAAACAGGTCGACACGAAGCACGAATCGAGTTGCCTGGTGAAAGGCGCGAACAGCTTTTACTTCTGCGTCAATGACAAAGCCGATTAAAGAGATCCGCTCACGACCGTGTCGCGGAGCGCTGGCCCGTGCGTTGGTCTTTCAGCCTGCCGGCTGCCTCCATTAAGACTCCTGGGACAGCTTCAAGACTCCTGGGACAGCTTCCCAACACCCCCAGCAGTTTTTGGTCCACCATCTGTGCAGGCGTTAGACCACCCCGAGGATCCGCAATCAGAACCTCGTCGGATTCGCCCCCACTTATCGCTGTTTGCTTGGCCATCATGGCTGCTCTCCTCGGATCAAGGAAATCTTTGGAGTAATTCGTCCCGCACCACCGCAAGCGCAAAAAAAGCCGACGTGGCGGAACACCCGGAGGTATTCGACCACGTCGGCTTACTCGCTAACGAGCCCCCCGGCACAGGCCGGGTTGCTCTTCATCTAGTCGTCCGACGACTTCGAACCAACAATGCAATCGCAGTCATTGAGATTTCGCTGCGGGTGGTATTCTATGGCCCAGACCGGCGTAAGCAAGCGGATTAATCTGCAAAATAGATTGCCGGATGGAGTGCAGTGAAGTTTCGCGAAAGGCCGCGCCGCGTCTTTCTGGTGCCCAGAAGAAGAATGCGCTTGCTTTGCCTGTGCCGGGGTGTACAATCTCACCATTATCGGAGCGCAAACCTATTTTTCGTTCCGATAAAGACTGGATTTCCAGTCGTCGGATGACTAATTAAAGAGCAACCCGGTCTTGGCCGGGGGGCTCGTTAACGAGTAAGCCGGCGTGGCGGAATACCCGAGGGTGTTCCCGCCGCGCCGGCTTTTTTTTGCGATTGGTACTGCAATCTGTCCTGAGAAATGGAGGTTCTACCATGTTGGTGCTGACCAGGAGAAGCCAGGAAGCGGTTGTGATCGGCGGCTCCGCGGGCTTCGAGCGCTTGTTCAAAGTCATCGTGCTCGAGATTGAACGCGGCAACGTAAAACTGGGTTTTGAGGTTGATCCGGAGGTTCCTGTCCATCGTTTGGAAGTGTGGGAACGCATCCGCGCCAACGGGCGAGCTAATCGCTCGGCGGGCGGTTCAGCGGCGCCCGAGTCGGGATGAGCCTTGCCGAGCGAGGTCGTTATGAAACCCGCAGATGCCTTGTGGCACTTGTTTTCCGCGTTCCGCGCCATACAATATGGTTGCAATTGTATTTTAGCGCTCCGCTAAATACTTAATTGAAGTCGTCGGACGACTAGATGAAGAGCAACTCGGCTGTGCCGAGGGGCTCGTTGACGAGTAAGCCGACGTGGCCGAATACCAGAAGGTGTTCAGCCACGTCGGCTTTTTTTTCGCGCATGCAAGTCGCGCCCTCACGTTGAAGGCGCTTTTGCACGAACCGTTCGAGAAAGGATATGTCATGAAGGGTTTTTTAGTCCTGCTCGTTTTGCTTGCCCTGGGGATTGTCGGCTTCGGCTTTTACCGAGGCTGGTTCAGTATGGCCACGGAAAACACAGACCGCAATCCCACGGTTACGTTCTCGATGGACAAGGACAAAATCAGGGACGACGAAGAAAAGGTGAAGGATAAGGTCCACGACCTCGGTCACAAGGCGAAAGACACCGGCGCCAAGACAGATAAGGTCCAGGAAAAAGACAAGACCGACAAGGTCCAGGAAAAAGAACGGGACCGCCAACCTTGAAGCTGTCTCCGGCAGCAGTGACGGTTGCTTGTTTTGAAAAGAAAACCCAACGGAAGCATTTCCAAGAAAGTAGCGTGAACATGAGCCGCCAATCTTACCTGCTTGGTTCAGGAATCCTGGGGCTAGCCGTGGTGCTTGGTCTCGGAAGAGAAGGGAAGACCGAGCAACCCTCGGGGCAGGAGCCGGCCCAACCCGCTGCCGCCCAGCAGGAGGGTGCTGAAGTCCTGGCGCGCGGGCCGGTGCACGAAGCCTTCGCGCAGCCCATGAGCAGCCAGCCGGAGCCCGGCCCGGTGGCGCCGAAGCAACCGCCGGAACCGATCGACGAGATATCCCCCGACCAGAAGCCCGAAGGCGGCAACGTGCAATGGATCCCGGGCTACTGGTCCTGGGACGAGGACCGCAGCGACTTCATCTGGGTGAGCGGCTTCTGGCGCGTGCCGCCCCCCGAGCGCACCTGGCTGGCCGGCCACTGGCAGCCGATCGACAAGGGTTGGCAGTGGGTCGCCGGCTTCTGGGCCGCGGCCAACGTTCAGGAAGTCCAGTACCTGCCGCCGCCACCGCCGTCTCTCGACGAGGGACCCTCGACGCCGGCTCCTGACGAGAACAGCACGTATGTCGCCGGCTGCTGGGCCTATCAGCGGACCCGCTACCTGTGGCGGCCCGGCTACTGGGTCGGCAACAGGCCGGACTGGATCTGGAATCCCGCCCACTACGTCTGGACGCCGAGCGGCTGTCTCTATAACGACGGCTACTGGGATCACCCCCTGGACGAGCGTGGCTTGCTGTTCGCGCCGGTGTACTTCGACCGGGGGTGGGGCCATCGTGCCTTCATCCCGCAGTATGTGGTGAATCAGGACTTTCTGATCGGCGCGCTCTTCGTCCGCCTGGCCGCCCAGCACTATTACTTCGGCGATTACTTTGAGGGCGGTTATGCCACGCGCGGCTTCGTGGCCTGGCCCAATTACCGCGTGGGCCGGGGCGGCTACGATCCGAACTACAACTATTACCGGCACCAGCACGCGGCCGACCCGCGCTGGGAGAGCGGCCTGCGCGGCCTGTACAGCGCTCGCGCCAGCGGCGCCGTGGCGCGCCCGCCGCGCACGCTGGGCCAGCAAGTTCAAAGCATCGCCGCCATGAACGGCAACAGGACGGGGAACGTCAACGTTCACAACAATATCAACCTGACCAACGTGCAGAATGTGACCGCCCTGGCCCCGCTCAGGGAAATTCACAACACGCGTGTGACCAACCTGGGTTCGCTAAGCCTGCCGAAGAGCGGCCAGGTAACCGGCCGGGTCGTGAGACTGGAGCCCGTGCCGAAAGAACAGCATGCCCAGGAACAGAAGGCGGCGGCGCAGCTGCGCGAGGCGGCACAGCAGCGGCGCGACCTGGAAGGCAAGATGCTGAGCCAGGGCGGCGTTCCGGTCCATCACACCGATCCGCCCAGGGCAGTCCGGTTGGATCTGCCAGGGTCGCGCCCCGCTGCCGCCACGCCGTCTCCTGTCCAGGGGCAA
>DASZFN010001036.1:0-4439 GCA_035939715.1 Gemmataceae bacterium
GGAAGAGCAATTTCGCGAGCGCTTTCGCGGCACGGCCTTGATGCGCGCCAAACGCCGCGGGCTGCTGAGGAATGCCGCCATCGTGCTGGGCAACCGGGGTGATCCCGCCGCTCTGCCGGCCCTGGAGAAGGCCCTCGGCGATTCCGAGCCGTTGGTGCGTGAGGCGGCCGGCTGGGCGGTCCAGCGTATCAAGCAAACGTGCCGCCTCTGAAAGCCCTTTGCGTTCATCTGCTGGGGCGTTACGATGGCAAAAACGGATTGGCTGCACCAGTAGCCGTTTCCAGCACATACTGGTTGCGTCCCGAGGAGAAATGATTTCTTTTCTGCATGCCGCTGACCTCCACCTGGGGTTGCGCATCACGCGCTTCGCCAAGGAAGTCACCAACCGCATCCGCGAAGCCCGTTTTCAAGCGCTCGAAAAAGTTCGCGAACTGGCCAAGAGCAAGCAAGTCCATTTCGTCATTATCGCGGGTGATCTCTTTGACGATCACGCCGTCGATGCCGATCTTGCCCGGCGGGCGTTTGATCTGCTGGAGTCGTTTCCCTGCCGCGTCTTCATTCTTTCCGGCAATCATGACCCGTTGCTCCCCGGCGCGGTGTGGGACCGCCCGCCATGGAACCAGCCGGAGCCGAAGCGCGTCCATGTGCTCCGCGACGCCAGGCCGGTGTCAGTCGATTCGGCTGCGACGCTCTTTCCATGCCCCGTCCTGCGCAAGACCAGCCTCAACGATCCGACGCGCTGGATCGGTGAAGCGGCCAGAGATGATTCAACCATCCGTGTCGGCATCGCTCATGGCAGCCTGCGGACGCGTGAGGATCTTCCCGCCGACGATCACCTGATCGCGCGCCAGGCGGCCCAGGAGTTGAAGCTCGATTACCTGGCTCTGGGACACTGGCACAGGCGGCAAATTTTCCGCGATCCGGATGGCGTGGAGCGGACTGCTTATTGCGGCGTTCATGAGCCGATTGGCTTTCCCGGCGCCACCGAATACCGTATCGGCTGGTTGCCCTATTCGAGCGGCAAGCTGTCGGAGTTCCTCGATTCCGGCACGGGCGAGATCTTGCACGTCCAGATCGATCGGCCCGGCGCGCCCCCGGCCATCAATGCGATCGAGGTAAGGCATCTCATCTGGGCGGATGAGGCGCATACGCTGAGCACCGAGGCAGAGCTGGCGCGCTTGATCGACGAAATCGCGACGCGGCCGGAAACGGAGCGGCGCCTGCTGCGGCTCAAGCTCACCGGCATTCTCGATGCCGGGGCAATGGCCCGGCTCGACCATTTGCGCGAGGTGTTGCAGCGGTATTTGCTCGGCGAGGTCGATCAGAAGGATCTGCATATTCAGCCGACCGAGGACGAAATTCACGCGGTCGCGGGCCAGGGCGTCTTGCGCCGCGTCCTGGAAACGTTACGCCAGGAAGCCCGCACCCAGGAGAATGGAGCAAATCTCGTTGCCGAGCGCGCCATGCTGCTGCTGTACCAGATAGCCCGGGAGGTGAGTGCATGATCCTCCGCGGCCTTCACGTTGCCCATTGGTGCTGCATCGCCGAACTGGACCTCGATGACCTGCCGGCCGGCATTGTCGTGCTACACGGACCCAACCGCACCGGCAAATCCAGTTTGGTGAAGGCCGTGCGTGCTTGCCTCTATGATTTCGATCACGACAGCGGCAAGGCCGAGCTGAAAAGCTGCTTTCCGCACAACGGCGCGGGGCCCTCTTCTGTTGCCGTGGACTTCGAGACAGGCCGTGACCTTTATCGGCTCACCAAGGTCTTTTCGAAACGGGTCGATGGCTCGGCGCGCCTGGAAAAAAAGTCCGGCGACAAGTTCGTCGCCATGGAAGAATCCCCGCGCGAAGCCGCCCGCAAAACGCGCGAACTCCTTGGCGCCGACAAATCAGAGCAGGGGTTGAATCAGCTTCTCTGGATTGATCAGGGCATCATCGCGCTTCCGGAAGCCGGCAAGCTCGACACCGCGCTGGAAAAACAGCTCGTCGGCGTGCTCGGCGTGATGGTGACCGGTGGCGATCTCGCGTTCAAGCAAGCCCTGGACAGGCGCTATGAAAAATGGTTTGGCGTTCGCGGCGATTACCGGCCGACTTCTTCCGTGACGGTTTTGCAAAAGCAATGCGAGCAGGAGCTCAAGAGGCTGGCCGATCTGGAGGTCAAGCGGCGGGAAGTTGAGCAGGCGATCCACGATCTGGACGATTGCCAGGCGGCGTTACCCCAGGCGGAGAAGGCCTCGGCCGACGCGCAACGGGAGCTCAAGGAACTAACGCGGCAACGCGAGCAGAGCCTGGAACGGCGTCGGCAATATCAACAGGCGCTGCGCGATTGTCAGTTTGCCGAACAACAATTCAAATTGGCCAACGAAGGCCTAGAAAAGCACCAGGCTTCCACCAGGCGCTGGCAAAATGCGGAGCGGGAAGCGGCCCATGCGGAAGCCGCTCTGCAAGTGGCTCACCAGGAGGCGGAAAAGCTGACAGGCGAAGGCGGCCATCAAGAGCGGGCGCTGCAAGCCGCGCGCTGCGCCGAACAGGACCATCAACGGACGCGCGAGGACATCGATGACCGCAGCACGTTGCTTAAATTGACGCAACGCCTCGATCGTCTGGAAAAAGACCTGCATCGCGCTCGCGAGCTAGACACCGCTGTCCGCGCGCTCGACGAAGACTTACAAAGGCAGACCGCGCCGGACCAGGCCACTCTGGACGCCTTGCGGAGGAGCTGGGAGAAAGCCAACGAACTCCGGGTCCGGCTGGAGTCTGAGGCCCTGACCTTGGCGGTGGCGCTGCGCGACGAACAGATGGTGAAGATTCGCATCGACGGCGGTCCAGCCGAGCCGCTCAATTCCTGGTTTGGTGAACGGCACACCTGGCCTGTGCGGCAATGTGTCGCGGTCGAGATTCCCGACCTGGGCGCCATTGAAGTCGGCCGCAGTCGCGAAAACGGGGACCTGGAGGAGGCGGCTCGGCAGCTCGATAAGCTCGAATGCCAGTTCCGCGATACGGCGCTTGCGTTCGGCGAACAGCCGGATGAGGGTTGCCTCAATCGCTTGACGGAGCGTCGCGTGCAGCGGGAGAAAGCCGTGGCCAGGCTGGATGGTCTCAGGAAGGCGCTCCAGCAGCAGGCGCCGCACGGACTTGGCGTGCTGGAGAGCGAACGCGACACATTAAGCAGCCAGAAACGAGTCTTGTTGCAACGCCGGCCCGACCTGGAGTCCTGGCTAGCGTCTGAAGACGAAATCTATGAGCAATTGCGCTCGTTCCAGGCAAAGGCGGTCGCACTGCAATCGGCTCGCCAGGAGCTGGAAAAGGCGGAGAAGCAGGCCCGGCAGGTTCTCAAGAAGGCGGAAGATCGACTCCGTGAATGCAACGAGAAGGCCATCCGGGCGCGCACGACCGCCAGGAATGCGCACGACGAGCTGCAACGTCAAGGTGACGAACTTTCCCTTCAGGTAGCCGTCAAGCAGGCCGAGGATGCCCTGGCTGCCGCCAGACAGCGTCTGGAGCAAGCGGAGCTAACCGACGAGGAGAAGACCATCGATGTCCGGCTGCAGAATGCGGAAGCCGCAGCCAAGCTTCGCTCAGAGCGGTGCCTGCAGTTGCAAAAGGAAATGGAGCGACACAAAGGCAGGCTGGAGAGCAGTGCGGGACTGCATGATCAGCTGATGGATGCGGAAACTGCCGTGCGGGAGCTGCAAGATGCGCTGGCCCGTGAATCCCTCGAGGCCGCCGCCCACAAACGTCTGCACGATCTCTTCGAACAATGCCGCGATAGGCAGGTGCAGCAGGTCATGGGCCCCATTGCCGACCGGGTCCTGAACTGGACGCGAACGCTTGGGCTCAACGAATATGACGAGGTCCGCTTTGGCGACCGCTTTTTGCCGGAAGGTTTGATCCGGCAGAACGGCGAACTCGCCAAGGTCCATGCTCTGGAGCAAGAATCGTATGGCACCGTAGAGCAGTTAAGTCTGCTGGTCCGCCTGGCGCTGGGCGGCGTACTGGCAAAGGATGAGCCGGTCACGGCGATTCTCGACGATCCCTTGGCGCACGCCGACGCCAGCAGGCACCGCCGCATTCTGGACATCATTCGCATGGCCGCCGAAGGAAATCCTGGCTGGAATCCTCCCGCTGGACGCCTGCAAGTCCTTATCTTCACCTGCCATCCCGATCGCTTCGATCATCTGCCCGGCGTCCGGCAGATCGACCTGGGGAAGCTGATCGTGCGGGAGGCATAGATGGGGGGCCTCTATGAGCCATTGACAAATTTGTCATATCGCCAAATACTTGTTAAATGGTGAACGTCGTCCTCACCGCTGAGGCCGTCCACGATTTCAGTGTTCTGCCGACGGTCATAACGGTGCGATGCGCAGATTAATTGCGCGACTGCGGCAGTGGCCCGATATCAGCGGCGTCAAGCACCTCAAGGGCAATCTTGCC
>DASZFN010001037.1:0-1608 GCA_035939715.1 Gemmataceae bacterium
GATTCGCTGGCGATCGAGCTGCCGAAAGGCGGCTATGTTCCTGTGCTACGGCTGGAGGTCGCGGGGCACGGCCCCGCGCCACCAGCGCGGATCGGACATGCCCTGCCGATTGCCGCTGCGATTGCCTGTGTCCTGATTGGCCTGGTGGCCGCAGGCTGGTGGCGATTACACCAGAATGGGCCCATTCCGATTGCGGTTCTGCCGTTGAACAATCTGACCGAGGATCCGGCCCACGACTATTTTGCCGACGGCCTCACCGGCGAGATCATCCGCAACTTGTCTATCATCGATGGGCTGGCAGTGCGGTCCCAGACTTCGTCCTTCGCCGTCAAGAGCAAGCCCCAAAGCGCGCGCGACGCGGGAAAGCAGCTTGCAGCCGATTATATTCTGGAAGGGTCAGTCCAACGCGCCGGGCAGCAGTTACGGATCACCGTGCAGTTGGTTCGGGTGAGCGACGACTTTCCGCTGTGGTCGGGAAGGTATGACCGCGAGTTTACCGACATCTTCGCCATCCAGGACGAGATTTCCCGCGGCATCGTCAACAGCTTGCGGTTGAAGCTCGGGCGCGGTCGCCGGCGGTATGAGACCAGTGCGGAAGCGTACGATCTGTACCTTCGCGCACGCGCTCTCGGTGACGCAGGTAGGTTTGGGCTGTCTGGGGTCCGCCAAAGCGTCCCCGTGTTCGAGCAGGCCATAGCCAAGGATCCGGCGTTTGCTCCCGCTTATGCGGGCCTGGCCCTGGGGCACGTACTCCTATCTGGTAATTTCAACTACGACATTCCAGAGGAGGTTGCGAAGATGCGCCCTGCGGCGGAGAGGGCGATCCAACTGGATCCCCTCTCGGCGGAAGCCTACGATGCGCTGGCGGCGGCCTATGCGCGCGAAGCGCAATGGGAGCAGTCGGAAAAAAGCTTCCTCCGCGCGATGGAGATCCAGCCTGGCCGCGCGGAGTCGCACGCCTATTTGGCGGCTTACCTTCTTTTGCCGCTCGGACGGATCGACCAGGCAATCCAGCAGTTGCGCATCGCGGAGAAAAACGATCCACTCTCATCGTTTGTTCACTTCTGGCTGGGAGACGCACTGGCGGACGCGGGCCGCAACGAAGAGGCTGCTGGCGCTTGCGAGAAGCTACCGCCATCAGCCGCGCAGAGGGACGAATGTATTCTCGGCGCCCGCGCACGTCAAGGGCGTGCCAACGAGGTGATCCAGGTCTGCGAAAGAGACCCAGCCAAATGTAAAGACGGATACCCGCTTGGGTGCGCCTATGCGCGCACGGGCCACCGCCAAGAGGCGGAGAAGGTATTCGCCGACACCAGAGACATTTCCCACGCCCTGATTCTTGCCTGTTTGGGCGATAAGGACCGCGTTTTCGAATCCCTGGATCGCGACGCCGTGGTGGGGCCTATTCGCATGGGCGTGGTTCTGAACCGTGTGGATCGTGAAAGTCCCGGACTGCTTCGCGGCGATCCGCGATTAAAGGCCCTGCGCAAAAAGGTCGGCTTGCCAGAATAGGGAGTAACGGGCCGAAGGGCATTCGGTGGAAAGTGATATTAGAGGGGATTGTTACTGCGGGGAGGAGTTTCTTGAAAAGTTAGCAGGTGGACGCTG
>DASZFN010001038.1:0-18378 GCA_035939715.1 Gemmataceae bacterium
GATTCGCTGGAGAAGCTGACAGGGCTTTCGCGGATCCCATCGATCAATGCGCTTCTTGCGCACTTGCGCGCTATCGACTGCAGACCCATCGCCTCTAAAAAATACCTGGAGAGATTGTTGGTCTACTTCATCGAGGATTTCTGCCATGAATCGCCTCAGGTTGATCGCCACCGCAACGCCGGTGTTTCTAGGCGCGGCTTGGTACTTTGCGACGGCTGATTCGTGGGCCCAGCCGGCGCCGGCCGCTGGCTTATTAAAACCGCATAATCTTGCCGCGCTCAATACCCCGTTGGACGAGGACGACCCTTACCTGACGCGCGACGGGGTGCGGCTGCTGTACACGTCGAATGCGTCGAAGCACTTCACGTTGCTGGAGTCGTATCAGCGCAACCCCGCACGCAGCTTCCCGGGCAGCGAGAAATGGCCTGCGGGCGTGGAGCTGGAAGGACAAAGCGCCGATAGTGACAACCGCAGCCCGTTCCTTACAGCCGACAACCACGATCTGTATTATGCCGAGAAGACACTCGTGAAAGGGCAGGCGGGGGAGAGCCAGGCGCCCGCCAATTTCGAGATCGCCCACGCCATCCGCCTCACGCGGCCGACGCAATTCACGGGGCCGACCTACGTCCAGGCCGTGTGCACCGAGGCCGATGAGCTGGCGCCGTGGCTTACCGACGATGGGCTGGAGATGTACTTCAGCCGCAAGACCAGGGACGGCTGGCGCGTGTTCGTTAGCCGGCGGCCGCCGCCGACCAAGAAGGAGCCGAAGGGGGCCTTCGGCGAACCGGAGCTGATCAAGGAGTTACCCGTGGGCTTCCATCACGTGACCATCCCGCGCAGCAATCTGGTCATGTACTTGCAGGGGCCGCTGGAGAACAACCGCTGGGGGCTTTTCCGAGTCAAACGAAGAAGAGTGAAAGAGCCCTGGGGCAAGCCGGAAGCGCTGGAACGGCTCAATCACCCGGACGCTCCAACGGGCGACATGTCGCCCTGTGTCAGCCATGACGGCACGAAGCTCTATTTCTCCTCCGACCGCCCCGGTGGCAAGGGCGGCCGCGATCTATGGGTGATCGAGACGCGCTGGTTTAATTAGCTACTCAAGAGCGGCCCCCTCATGAGTCATCCACAGCCCGCAGTGCAAGCAAAGGGGAGCACGCTTGCTTGCCTCTTTGAAGTTGCGCTTTTACAAGAGCCAGGACCCCTGCCGGCTTGCCCGGCAGGTGAAACAGTTCAGCAGCTAGGAAGGTTCGCCCGAATTCGCCCCGACCCCTGCCGGCTCGTCCGGCTGGTGAAGCAGTTCAAGCAGCTGCAGCCAAGCCGAGGAACTCCTTCACCTGCCGGACGAGCCGGCAGGGGTCGCCGATAAAGGACAGCGCCTGCTTAGCCCCCGAACTGCTTCACCTGCCGGACAAGCCGGCAGGGGTCAGGCGAGACCAAGGGCATAGAGAAAAGCGATAACTTCGAAACTTGAGCTGCGGGCTACGGAAAGGTGTATCAAAGATTGCTACTTTTGCTTTTCGAAGCGGAGTGATTCTTCTACGTCGCCGACAATGTCCGCGTCCGTCTTGCGCAGCTCGGCGATGAAGCTTTTTGCCTCCGGTTTTGGACAGGAGAGGGCGTAGCGCACGATGGCGCGGCGCACAATCGGGGCGGCATGCGTCTGCTTCGGAAATTGCCCGAGGACCTCGACACACAGCGACCACATTTCCCAGCGGCGCAGGTCTTCGACGGCGATGTCGGCCATGTCGCCCTGGCCGACGAGCACAGCCAGGCAGCGCATCACGTCGGCGCGCGTCTCCTCCGGTTTCCAGCCATGGTAGAAGCGCAGCATGCCGATCACCGCGTAGCGTTCTGCAAAGGGACGCTGCTTGTCCGTCAAAATTGTCTCCGCCAGTTTCCAGCCTTCACGCGGTCGCAGGTGGATATAGCCGCTCAGTAAACCGCCCAGAGCGTTGCCTGTGCGTTCGCCGCTTTTGGCGATCAGCGCACGCAGGAGGGCCGCATCGTGGTCACCGCCACAGCCACCCAGCAGGAAGGAGTAGAGGCCCAGCCGTTCGGCCGGCGTTTGCGCATCCTGGAGCCAGCGGCGCAGTTTTGCCGGGGAGAGTTTGCCGGCCACCTGGCCGATCTCGGCATCGCTGCAGTGGGTAAACTCGGCAAAGGCGTCGTTGGCGATCTGGCGATTGGTGTGGTCGAGGTAATCGAAATAGAACAGCAGCGTCTTCGTGCGATCGCGCGCGTCCAGGACGCTGGCTTTCTGGACATAGCCGATGACTTCGGCGCTGGCTGGTTGTCCCCGAAAAGGGTCGAGCTTGCCCCTGAAGATATCGCAAAAGATAAGGAAATGGTCGGTGCCGGGATCGAGGCGCACGTAGCGCGGAATTTCGACGACTTTCCTGGCGCGGAGCCAGGGATCGTCCTTGAGCACTTTTTCAATTTGCAAGTCGGTGGCGCCGCCGCCGTCGCTGGCGGGATCAAGGCGGGCGTTGGCCAGCTTGCCGAACAGAATCAGCTTCGCCTTGGCCGCATCCTCACGCAAGGTTGTGGTCGCCTTGCCGGGATTGCACAAATCGCAGGGCAGGGCAGGGGGGCCCGCCAGAAGCAGGATAAGAAGGACGCCAGTCAAGAAACGAATCCATTCGTTCATGGTTTTCCTTGAGGGACTCTAGTGCTCTGCGAGAGTTCAAAGACGAGCAAGAGAAGGAGTAAGATTAGGATTAAGAAGAGGATTAAGAGAAAGATTAAGATGAAGAGCAGGACCGCAGAGCAAGCCGCTATTCGTGCGCCGTCTCAATCATACTCTTGCTCTTGCTCTTGCTCTTGCTCTTAATCTTCTTCCTAATCTTAGTCTTACTCTTAATCTTTCTCGTTCTTATGGCTGCCGAAGACGTGCTCACGGACCCTTCCGGGAGGTCACGCCATTGGACACGGTGGCCGGCTTGGCATCCGGCGCCGGCTTGCCGCTCACGACGGCGGGCGCGGGCGCGGCCACTTCGAGCTTGAGCAGTTCTTCCGTGTCCTTCACCATTTCCGGGTCGCGTTTGCGGCACTCGTTGACGTAATCGAGGGCCGAGCGCGACGGGCAGTTCAGGGCATAGCGGAGGATGGCCCGGCGGATAATCGGCACGTCGTGCGATTTCTTGTTTTTCAGATTGAGGATCTTGTCACAGGCCTCCCAGCGGTTCCATTTGCGGAGGTCCTCGATCGCCAGATCGGCGATATCGCTTTGCTCGAGCAACAGGGAGATGCCTTCGACCAGATCCTTCTTGTCGAGCACGTCCGGCCGGGATTCCCAGAAGAAGCGTGCGGCGCGCAGGGCGGCGTAACGCAGCATGAATTCCTTGGCCGGGTCTTTCAGGATGCCGCGCGTATACTCCCAGCCGTCCTTGGGCTGGAGCATGGTGTAGCCGGCGAGCACGCCGTCCACGCCGGTGCTGACGCGCTTTTGCGGGTCGTTGAGCATCTTGCGCAGCAGCTCGCCGTGCTTCGCCGTGCCGCAGTGCGCCAGCATGGAAGCGTACAGGCCGTAACGGAAAGCCGGCGTGTTCGGATCGTCGAGCCATTTGGCGATCTTGTCGGCCGGCAGGTGCTTGGCCATGTCGCGGTAGTCCTTGTAGTCGGCGTTGCCGAATTCCTTGTAGGCGTCGTTGGAGATTTCCACTTCCTTGTTGTCCAGATAATCGAAGTAGAAACGCAGGCGCGTGCTGATGTCCTTGTCCTTGGCGTCGAGCGCGCCTTTCAAGTACTTGACCATGTCGCTGTCGGCGGCCACCGGCACGCCGCGGTAGGGATCGATCTTGCCCTTGAAGACGTCGCAGAACACCAGCCATTTGGTGTTCTTGTTCTGGTCGGGCATGTAGCGGGGCAAGGTGACGACCTTCTGCTCGCCGAGGATGTCGTGCTTCTTGATGACGGCGTCGATCTTGAGATCGGTGCTGCCGCCGCCCAGGTCATCCGCCGCGCCCGGTTTGGCGTTGGCGAAGGTGCCGTACAGGACCATGCTGGCCTGGTTGACGTCGCCGACCAGGGTTTGGCCTTGCATGCTGCAAAAGGGACAGGCGGGCACCGGCATGGCCAGCACGGCCCCGGCCAGGATGGTAACCAGAACAAGCAAACTGCGGCGCAGCGAGGTGCCAACCATGGGCAGGGACTCCTAAGATTTTTTTCCGAAGATGCTCAGCAGGGCAGGGCGGTCACGCCATGTTTTCCAGAACGAGTGTATTATGACCCGCCTCGGGGGGGAAGAGCAAGGCAGAAATGGCGCCGCCGGACGACCGGCACGGCTCACCCGGAAGTGGCGCGCTCGAGCTCGGCGAGCAAGTCCGCGACGATTTGCCAGGGGCGTTCCGCTTGCCTGGGCAGGTCTTGCTTTAGCGCCTCAAGATAAAAATGCGAGCGCTTGAAAACGCGCTCGCTGTGCTGCCCCTGTGCCGTGGAGTCCGTCAAGTTGTCATAGATGTCCGCAAGCTTGCAGACCTTGACCTGCCACGGTCCGGTAGCCAGGCCGGCCGCGTAAGCGGCTTCGCGCTCGTCGTCGGGCAGTCTTTTGTCCTTGGATAGCAAACTGACCCAGTGAGCCACCACGGCGCCGTAGTGTTCCTCAAGGTCATCGAAATCCGTGGTGGTGTCCTCAATCGTGTCATGCAAAACCGCCGCGGTAAGCGCGTCGGCGTCGTCGATGCCAAAGACGTGCCGCAACACCAGGCAAACACGAAACACATGACTGGCATAGGGCGTTTTGCCGTCCTTGCGCATCTGGCCTTGATGCGCCCGCGCGGCAAAAGAAACGGCTTCGAGCAGCGGACGATAGGAATTTTCCATGTTACTGCAGGAACGGCCTGGAATCCGGGCCCGTCAGCTTGACGTCGTCCAGTTTGCGCATTTTCAGGATGGTGACGTACTCATCCCGGCCCGGAGGCACCGCAAAGCTAATTTGCCCCGTGACGTTCACCCATTGGCCCTGAAGCTTTTCCGCCGGCAGCGCCTCGGGGGAGACAATCGTCACATTGAGCGGGTAAGCGTCCGCGGCACAGCAGGTCATCTTCATGCGAAAGATGCTGAAATTCCTGTCCGACCGGCCGGGCGCATACTGGCCCTTGACGCGCACCAGCTTGCCGTCCCAATACTTGCGCGACTGCTCGGTGCCGGCGGCTTGCTCCAAATCCTTGAAAGCGAGCGGCAGTACACCCACCTCGTCGGGTGCATCATCCTCAACTGCCTCAACCGGCCAGGGCATGCCCATGAGGAAAAGAAGGATCGGCAGCAGCAGGACGACATAGCGCCAGGGCGCCCAGCCATGCTCGTGCCCGCAGTCGGCGTGATTGTGCACGTGCTCATGTGCTTGCTCGTCGTGAGAATGATCGCAAGCATGGCTGTGAACGTGCTCGGCGGCAACGATCCCTTGCTCGGTGCTGTGCTCGTGGACGTGGACGTGTTCATGGTCGTGGGCGTGATCGTGACCGCAATCATGGCTATGGGCGTGCTCGTGGTTATGCCGGCCGGCGGATACCCAGAGCACGGCGGCGCGGATCCCGGCCAGGGCCGTCAAGACGATGCCGCTCAGCAGTACCCAGATATGGAACTTGGACGTCAGAATGATCTCCAGCACCTTGTAGTGGTAAAGCAGGATCTGCACGATGCCGAGCGCGCCGCAGAAGCCGATCGTGCACAGCTGCTCGATGTAGTAAACGTTGCGATCTTCGACGGAATGCGTGTGTGCCATGAGCTTATCCTCTCCTAATTTCCCGCCTCAGGGGCCAGGCAAGCTGCCCATCGATGAGGGCGCCAGGAAATACTGAATGACAGCGTGAGTCAGAAGCGCGTACAGGAAGACCTGCACCACGACGCTGGTGATGATGGTCCAGATCAGCCGGGGGCGGAAGATGCGCGTGTACATCATGTAGAGTTTGAGGTCGAGCATGGGCCCGAGCACGAGAAAGCCGAGCTTGGCGGACGGCGGCAGCATGCGGAAGCTGGCGGCGACGAAGGCGTCGGCCTCGCTGCAGATGCAGAGCAGGATGGCGAGCGCCATCATGACGCAGATCGACAAGAAGAAGTTGGTGGCCAGGGCCTCGACCGCGTCATGTTTCAGGATAAGCCGGCCGGCAGAGGCCAGGATCGCGCCCAGGATCAGGTAGACGGTGACGTCAACGAAATCATGCAGGGCGGTCTCGGTGATCGTCGACAGCCGATCGACGAACGTGCGTTTCCGCGCGGGTAACTCGTCTTCGTCGTCAGCACCGTTGGGCAGCTTCTGCTCGGGGGGCACGGCCAGAGGATTGAGGAGCTTGTTGCCGTGCTTGCGATATTGCTGCTCCACCAGCAGACTCGTGCCGAAGGCAACCAGAAAGCCGAGTCCCATGCGGCAGCCCATCATCCACCAGGGGCCGAGCTGCGGGTAGGAAGTCACGACGTGGGGGACTTTGTTGGCGTCGAGGACCTCTTCCTTGTAGATTGCGCCCGTCGGCGTTCCCGAGAAGGCGGCAAAGGTGCTGATCATGACCACGACGTTAATGATCGGCCCGGCCAGCATGTAGCAGGTGCAGCAACTGAGCGGGACGCCTTTCCGCAACAAGCGGCGCATGATGGGGATGATGCCGCACTCGCACATCGGGAACAAAATCCCGAGCAGCCCGCCGATGGCAATGGCCAGCACGCGGCTGCGTGGGATGATTCTGGCGACAAACTTTTGCGGGACAAATTCTTCCAGCAGACCGGAGAGAATGACGCCGAGGACGATGAAGGGCATCGCCTCGTAAAGGATCGAGGTGAAGTTGATGGTAAAGGCCTCGATCGATTTCTGGTCGATTGGCACGGCAATATCACCTCTGCGGCCAAGCTGGTCCGGGGGGCAGGTCAGCTATGTTTGTGTTACGCGGTCCGGGGCAGATACGTTCACCTGAGTTCATCATCCTAAGAATGCCGGCCAATGGAAAGGGCAGTTGGCGCGGCGTCTCTCCTCGCTTCGCGGTTCGGCGAGCCGTTTCAGGCTAAGTGCGCGCCATGGATTGCAGCAGGGCAAGCATAAGCGTCGTGGCGGAGCGTGCTTCCTGTTCCGTAATGATTAGCGGCGGGGCAATACGTAATACTTTCTTTGACAGCGGTCCGAGAATGTGAAGGCCGTCGCCGCCTTCACCGCGATAGCAGGCGAGCACCATCGTGTTGGCCCAGTCCGCGGCGCTGCGGCCGGCCCAGTCGGCTGTCTCGACGCCCCAGAGCATGCCGCCTTGCTCGCCGCGCACCGCGCGGATGAACGGCAACTGTTTCAGGTCGAGCAAACCGGCTTCAAGAACCGCCGAGGTGGCGCGGCAGGGGCCCATGATGTCTCTCTCAGCGAATTCGTCGAGCGTCGCCAGCACGGCGGCGCAGCAGAGTGGATTGGCGCTCCAGGTATCGGAGCCTTCGCCGTAATCCAGGCTGGCGAAGATATCCGTGCGCCCCACGGCTGCGGCCACCGGAACGCCGTTCCCCAGGCCCTTGCCAAGGACGGCGATGTCTGGTTCCAGTCCGTAGGTCTCGTAAGCGAACAGGTTGCCGGTCCGGCCGAAGTTGGACTGGACTTCGTCCAGGATGAAGACAATGTCGTGCGCACGGCAGAAGGTCTGCAGCAACTGCAGATATTCCCTGGGCGGATGAAAAGAGCCGCCGCCGCCGAGGTATGGTTCCGTGATCAGCGTGCCGAGCCGCCGGCCGTATTGCTGGTGCAACGTCTCCAGTTCCCGGCGATAGGGCAGGCTATCGAACGGGCGGCCGCGCATGCTCAGGTCGGCGCATTCCTCGCGCGGAAAGCTGATGAAACGGACGCGCGGATCGCGCTCGTGGTCGGTTTCGCAGCCGGTGACAGCGCCGGCCAGGCCTTTCTTGCCATGGAAGCCGTAGCGTGTGGCGATGATCATGTCGCGGGATTGGTCCCATGCCATTGCTGCCCACAATGCTTTCTGGATCGCTTCCGAACCGGAGGCGGCCCAGAACACTTGCTGGAGCCGGCCGCCTCCGGAAAGCTTCTGCAAAAGCGCGATCAGACGCTGGCTGGCTTCGATCTCGACAGGCGTGATGGCGTTGTAGGCGTTGAAGGGCAGGGCAGGGAAGTACGGCTCCGCGGGCGATGTCCAGTCGGCGTCGCTCCAGCCCATGTAGCCAGTAAAGCGCCGCATCCACGAGGCCGGGTTATGCCCGAGATTAGTCACCAGCACGCCGGAGGTGAAGTCATACAGCCGGCGGCCTTCCGGCGTCCAATGAAAGATGCCTTTGCTTCTGGCCAGCACGGCTTGCGAGGGGGTGTAAGTCCGCAGAGTATGTGGTTCGTAACAGGCCGCGAGGTCGCGCGTGGAGTTTGAAGAAGATTCGTGGGGATGGCGCGGTGCAGCAGCCATGACAATATCCCTTCGGGCTAACGTGGATACCGCCGCGCGGTGCTTAGCGCGCGACGAAGCCGAATCCGCTTGGATAAATTAAGTTGCAAGATACGTTCAGTTACGCGTCCCTGAGGTTCATGAGACAGGCGAGCATCCTCTTCATGCATCAAACAATATTCACACTTTCGGCCAGCGCGGAGTCGAACGAACTCGCGAAGATCATCCGGAACTGAATCACTCATGGTTCGTCAGTCGGCGAGCATGGATTCGTGCTGCAAGCAGTTGCATGAACATCTCGGCCTGAGCAAATTGATCGAGCTCTTCCTGCTCTTCTGGCGATAGTAAGCCTCTCGTCTGCTTGGCTAGCAAGGCGCTGGCGCGTCGTTGGATCTGCTCGGACGGGCGATAATCCAGCATTTGTTCGGGGGTAGGGGCGGAAGCAAGGAAATCAAGAACCTCGTCCAAATATGTCGCTGGAGTTTCTACAGTTGCCACGGCTAAGCTCCTTTGCAATCGCTGCTGACTCCCGCTCTTCAGACTCGGCCAGCATAGAGCACTTCCGGTTCTGCCTGACCGACTGGCCGCAACACAAGGCCCCCGTGCGCGGTGTTTATCTCCGCCAGGCTGCCCGGCCGACCCTGGGCATGCCGTTCTAGAATCGCTTCCATGGCCTGCACGACGGCGACCGTGTTTCGATCGGCGGACAGATCATTGTAGGCAAGCTTCCGCATTTGATCCAAGCGCATTATCCGCTGCTCCGGCGGCCCGGCGAATTCGACGAACGCGACCTCTTCAAAGAAACGGCGCAGCACTTCAATGCCATAACCGCGCTGGGAGCGTTCGCCCCAGGGCTCCAGAAAAGTGCCGTTGTAATGGTGGTTGGGAGTGATCTTTAGCTCGTTCGGTGTCCGGCCCTCGACCGTTAGTTCAACGCCGCGCTTGCGCTGATGCGCGTTCCAGACGCCATTGTCGAACCGGAACTGCACTTCCTGCTCCACGTAGCCGGGAAAATTATTCGGCATAACCCAGCTCGTGTGAATATCGAATGCTGCTTCGCTCTCGTCGGAATGCGTGTAAACGATTTGCAGTTGCACGGAATCCCACGTGTCAGGCTGAAAGCTCTCTGCAAATCCCGGAACCCGAGAGGGACCAACCAGACCCTGTTGACCGGTCGCCCTGACGCGGCTAAGGCGCCACAATGGCCCAAACGTGAAATCGATCAACTTGATGTAATGCACGGCGACGTAGGTGCCGGGGTTGCGTCCCGTGATCCACTCGGCGAACTGGCTGCCGCTGATCTGCTTTGGTTCCAGGAGCGAGCAATAACCATTGTTCACGTGCTTCAGGGCGCCGTCGAAGACATGGGTGCGCAGCTTCTTGTGGTCCGGATCGGCGAGCTTGTGATAAACCACCTTGGCCAGCACGCCTTTTTGCCTGGCAAGGGCCTCCAGTTCGTCCAGTTCTTGCAAACGCAGAACCGAGGGCTTCTCAATCAGCACATGCTTGCCGGCTTGCAGGGCCAGTTTGGCGGGCTCGAAATGCCGGTTGTCCGGGGTCGCGACGCAGACGACATCGACGCCGCTGGCAATCAGTGGACCGACCGGATCTGATCCCCAGAAGTTAGCAAAATCCGCGACGCGCCCGGCAGCTTTTTGCTTGTAGGCGTTGGCCCGGTTTCCGGTGCGGCTGGCCACGGCGGCCAGTTCGACATCCACGTAGCCGAAGTCCTTCCGGTACATTCCCTCGGCATGCAGTTGCTCGAAGAGCGGCCGGTAAGTTTCATCGAAAATCATGCCAAGGCCGACCATGCCGGCGCGTAACCGATGCTCGGTCAAGTTTGCGGAAGGAGCCATGCGGATATGATAGGCGAACTGCGGAACCTTGTGGGAAATGCCGCCCAGGCGCAATTAAACATAACGGCCATTATCGGACGTTGCCCCTGAGACCCCAGGCGGAATCCCAGGCGATTTGCGGTGTGCCGCCAACGTCCGATAATAAATCTTATGTTTAATTGTGGATGCGATGCGGAGAGCGGGTACCGGTTCAAGATCGTTTGGCTGCCTGGAGCTTTTTGACAAAGGCAGCGTGCGCACGACTCCTGGTCCCTCGGCGCATGACGAGATTCAGCCGTTTCCGGTCTTCAGCAAACAGGGCCGGACCATCGATCCAGAGACCGGGAAAAACCTGCGACCGGTAGATGCTCTGCCTGGTCGGCAGGATAGGTTTTCCGGTTCGGAAATTGAACCAGTAGAGTTCTTGTTCCGCGACGCTCACGACCAGGTACTCACAGACCCCCGCCCTCTCGTAGGCGGTCTTTTTTTCGCGCAAATCAAAAGCCCGGGTGCTGTGCGAAATCTCCATCATCAACTCCGGCGGACCTGCAACATAATCGTCCTTGGTCGCGTGGGACTGCCCCAGGAATGCCGCCAGAATGCGCAACGCCAAGTCCGGCTGGGGCTCGCTTTCCTCGCCAAGAATGGTGGTGGGATTGACGAGCAGTTCCAGGCCCGGCGTCGCCTCTTCATAGATGCCCACGGCACCGTCCAGCAAAGACTGATAACGCCCGTGTGCTCGCCGTTCGGGTGACGCCACGTAAATGATCCCTCCGACCAGTTCGATTTTCACGTTGTCAGCGTATTGCTGATAGCGGCGGTGGAATTCGGGCTGCTTCATGCGGTCGCCGTGCCTCAGCGGTGGGAGTCGAGGCGGTGGTAGCGGTGATGTAGTCTGTCGAGATGCGCTTCTCATGGCTGGGATCTCCCGAAGCCATCTTAACCGACCGGGCGATTGTAGGGGATGTAACTTTAAGGACCGGCAGCGGTGCTGGCGGTTTCAGCCGTGCCTTCGTCGAAGATGCCCATGCGGCGGAACTTCTGGTAGCGCTGTTCCAGCAGGTCTTCAAACGATAGCGCGCGCAGCTCGCGCAGGTAACGCAGCAGGTAGGCCTTGAGCGTGTTGGACATCTCCCGATGGTCGCGGTGGGCGCCGCCGAGCGGTTCGGGGATGATATCGTCGATGACTCCCAGACGGGCCAGGTCCTTCGAGGTGAGCTTCAAGGCCTCGGCCGCCAGGGGCTTGGTTTCTTCCGTGGCCGTGCGCCAGAGGATGCCGGCGCAGCCTTCGGGGCTGATCACGGAATAATAGCTGTGCTCGAGCATGCTGATGCGGTCGCCGATGCCGATGCCCAGGGCGCCCCCCGACCCCCCTTCGCCGATGATCACGCAAATGACCGGCGTCGGCAAGCGCGACATTTCGAGGAGGTTGGTGGCGATGAGCTGCGATTGGCCACGTTCTTCGGCGCCGATGCCGGGATAGGCGCCGGGTGTGTCGATCAAGGTGATGACCGGCACTTGAAACTTGGCGGCCAGCTTCATGCGATTGAGGGCCTTGCGGTAGCCTTCCGGGTGCGAGCAGCCGTACAGGCACTCGTGCTTGTCCTTGAGCGTGTGCCCCTTCTGGTGGCCGATGAGCATGACCCGGTAATCGCCCAGGCGGGCAAAGCCCGTGCGCAGCGAGCGGTCGTCGCCGATGGCCCGGTCGCCGTGGAGTTCCATGAAGTCGGTGAAAATCAGCTCGATGTAGTCAACCGTCATGGGCCGGTCGACGTGCCGGGCGACTTGCACCATTTGCCAGGGATTGAGCGCGCCGTAGATCTTTTTCTTGAGGTTGACCAGCTCGCGGCGCATGCGGCGGATTTCCTCGCTGCTCTTCAGCCGGCCGTCGGCGTCGGCTTCGAGCTTGGCGAGAAGGTCTTCCATCTCGTAAATGTCTTTTTCAAACGGCAGCCGCTGCGGGGCCATCCGCGTCTCCGATTTGACAGGAATCCATTACGGGGTGGGCTGCGGGCTCTTCTGCGTCGCGGAACTCTTGAATATTTGAATGTTGCGCAGCTTCATCAAAACCTCGTGAAAATCCTTCGGCCGGCCCTCGGGCTTCTTGCTCAGCATCCGCAGCACCAGGTCGGCGAACTCGTCGGTGACGTCAGAGTTATAGACCTGAGGCGAGGTCGGCTTTTCGGCGACGTGCTTGGCGAGCAGATCCTGGGGGCTGGCGGCACGGAACGGCGGGCGGCCCGTGACCACCTCGTACATGGTTGCCCCAAAGCTATAGACATCCGCTCGGCTGTCGAGCCCTTCACCGCGGATCTGCTCGGGGGACATGTAGCTGCGCGTGCCGGCGACCGCGCCCTTCTTGCGGAACATCTTGCCGCGCGTCATGCGCTGCGCCAGGGCAAAGTCGATCAGACGCACCTCGCCGGCGCTGTTGACCATGATATTGTCCGGCTTGACGTCGCGGTGCACCCAACCGCTGGCGTTCATGTAGGCCAGGGCCGTGGCCGCCTGCTTGAAGATGTCGTGCGCCTTTTCCTTGATGAAGTCCCATTTCTTGTGCATGATGCGCAGCTTGAGGTTGCCCGCCGGGAAGAATTCCATCACGAAATACGGATGGTGCTGGTCCTTGTGGACCTTGATGATCTTGATGACATTGGGATGGGCGAGCTTCAAGCCCACCTCGGCTTCGTGGAAGAGAAGCTCGCGGTGCTCGGGGTCATTGACCTTTTCCGGCAAGAGCAGCTTCATGGCAAAGTGCCGGTGGCTGGAGAGCTCGACGATCTCCCAGACCTGGCTGCTTTGGCCGGTCATCATCAGCTTCTCGAGGCGGTAGCCGCCCAGTATGCCACTGGCCAGACTGGGAGCCGCCTCGTCGTTCTTCTGGTTCTTTTTGGCGACGGCGACAATCAAGATGAGGACAACCGCCGCACCGCCGCCAACGCTTCCCCAAAGCTTCCAGTTGAAACCCGGTCTGTAGGCCCCCCCCCTTTTGGGGGAGAAGGTAACTGGCCCGCTGGGCTGGCTTGGCTGAGATCCCGGACCCGGTCCCTGGGTCGGAAGTTTCGGCGTCTGTGCACCTGCCGGCGCGGCCAGGACTTCCAGAACGATGAGCAGCGCCAGCGTGAGCAAGGCGGACGGCAAGCACTTGCGGATGATCGGTGTCGGGGTCACGCTCATCGGAATGGTTCCTGTTGCTTATGCCTGCTTGGCGAAGAGCCGCTTCCTGCCCTGCCGGCAATGCCTGTCAGGTCGGAGCTTACCAGTACTCTTCAAAGTGCAGGTTGCCCTTTATCTTAGCTTGCGGCTGATCGGTCTGGAAGCCGCGCCGCTCAAGAATCTCGATGACGCCGGGAGGTTGCGGATAAACGAATTCACCCGTGTCGCGATTTTTGCTGGGCACGCCAATCATCTTCGGATTGCCGCACAGGTAGAAATGCGTCGTCGCCGGGTCCAGAGGCTTGCTCAGTTGTTCCTCGAGCTGGCCGCTGGTGATCAGGTCCTGAATGTAGACCTTGTGCTTGACGGTTTCCGCCTCGCGCGTGGTCAGCGCCAAATAAGTGTAATTGGGGTAGCGGCGCATCAGCTCTTCCTGAATGGCGAGGTACCCCAGGTCGCGCCGATAGCGCACGCAACAGGCGGACAGGATTCGTCCCGTGTGCCCACGCCGAAGCAGTTCCCAGAGCAGATAATTGTGGGGCGCTTCCCCGGTGCCCGTCGCCAGGAAGACAACGGTGTCGCCGGGTTTGACCGGATCGAGCGTGAAGTGGCCAGTGATCTTCTCGCCGACAAACAGCCGGTCCCCTTCGCGCAACAGGAACAGCCGCGGCGTCAGGGCGGGCGCCTGCGGCTTGTCCGATTCCCGCACCAGCACAATATAGAACTCGAGCCAATCCGCCTGCTCCACATCGAGAAGCCGGCCGTCGTCGCCAAGGACCGAGCAACTGATGGAATAGGCGCGCCGCGCCAGCTTGGTTTCATCGCCGGGAGCGAGCTCTTCCGCCTGGCAGCCGGGAAAGCGTGGCTCCCAGTAGCCCATTCCCAGGGTTGAGTATTGACCGGGTTTGTGTCGCGGCAGCGGAAAGTCGGGACGCAAGCGCAGGATCATGAGGTCGGAATGCGCACGCCTCAGCCCCACAACCGTGGCGTTGTAACGCGTGCGTCGCAGCTCGGCGATTTGTTCGGGACTCATCTACATTCAGCATAGCATTTGCCGGGGCCTGCTTCATACCTAGGTCTTCGCGGCCTCCTTGAAAACCTCAACGCAGGCCTTCATGTCGGCGGACGGATCCTCCGGATGTGCTTCGTATTCGATGCTGATGTAACCCTTGAAGTTGACTTCGCGCAGAGCCTTGAGCACACCGGGCACGTCGAGTACGCCCTTGCCATAGACAACGTCGGTGTCGCGTTTGTTATCGTGATCCTTCAGGTGGATGCCGAAGTTGCGCGCCCCCATGACGCGGATCTGGGTTGCCGGATCCAACTTCTTGCCGAGTTGCGCGGAGCGGATCAGATGGCCCGTGTCGAGACAGGTGCCGATCAAGGGATTGTGGTCCTTGACCGCGGCCATGATGATTTCGGCGGAATACCAGCGATGCAGCTTGCCCTTGCCGACCGGGCCGTGCGGGTGGATGGCGATCGAGATCTGGTATTCCTCAACAAACTTGTCGAGGCTGTCGAAGCTGTCCGGGTTCGGGTCGGCACTGAAAGTTTTGATGCCAAGCGCTTTGCCGAACTCGAAGATCTTTTTGTTCGCGTCGTCGTCCTTGGTGAAGCTTTGCACGCCGAAAGCAATCGGCTTGATGTCGTAGTCGCCGCACAATTTGAGCAGCGCCTTGATCTGCGCTGGGCTGCTGTCGAGCGATGCGTGCTTCTGGTAAAACTCGATGAAATGAAGGCCGAGGTCCTGGGTCCGCTTCAGGGCTTGCTCGGTGTCGAAATTGCGGAAGCTGTAGCTCTGCACACCGAGCGTGAAGCCGCCGAAGGGCCCGGCATCCTTATCTTCCGCAGGCAGCGAGGCTGGTAACCCTGCGATTGCCATTGTCGTCGCGGCTCCGGCCTGAAGAAAGCGCCGCCGTGTTAACCCACCGTGCTGTTGATCCATGGTTGTCTCCCGGTTCTTGGAATAACCTCAAGTTGTGCTATTTGGGTAACACGCTCCGCAGAGGGTGTCAAGCCCGCCCATGGGCAAGTTCCCTGGGCGTTGCCGGCACATTGACGGGGAAGTTCATCCCCTTGTCCCGCTTTAGCCAACATCCGTATACTAATGGTTTACTGCCTCAAAATCGGACCCAGCGACAGCAGTGGCACCCGGCATGGACAACAGCACGATCGTCATTCGGGGCGCCAGGGAACATAATCTCCGCAGCGTTAATCTAGACCTTCCCAGGAACCGGCTCATCGTTTTCACGGGGGTGAGCGGCTCGGGAAAAAGCTCCCTGGCGTTCGATACCCTCTACGCCGAGGGACAGAGACGCTATGTCGAGTCCCTGTCCAGCTATGCCCGCCAATTTCTCGGGCAGTTGCAAAAACCCGATGTCGATTACCTGGCGGGTCTGTCGCCGTCCATCAGCATTCAGCAGAAAGCGGCGGGGCGCAATCCGCGCTCGACGGTCGGCACCATCACCGAGATCTACGATTATCTGCGCGTGCTCTATGCCCGTATCGGCCAGGGCCATTGCGTGCAGTGCGGCCGGCCGATTACAGCGCAGACGCGCGAGCAGATCATCGCCCGCATCCAGGCTCTGCCGGCCGAGGCGCGTTATCTCATCCTGGCGCCGGTCATCCGTGGGCAAAAGGGCGAGTACAAGGACCTGTTCGAGGACATGCTCAAGCGCGGCTTCGTCCGGGCTCGTGTGGACGGACAGGTGGTGCGCTTGACCGACGACCTCAAGCTCGACCGCCGCATCAAGCACAATATCGAAATCGTCATCGACCGGCTGAAGAACGAGCCGAAGATCCGGCCGCGCCTTGCCGAGGCCGTGGAGCAGGCGTTGGCGCTTAGCGAGGGCTCCTTGATCGTCGCTGTCGAGGAAGAAGAAGGGGCCGCGCACGATATCTTGCTGTCCGCCCACTATGCCTGCACACATTGCAACCGCAGCTATGAGCCACCGAGCCCGCAATTGTTCAGCTTCAACAGCCCGCAGGGAATGTGTCTGGAATGTGACGGGCTGGGCTACCGTTTTTCCTTCGATCCCGACCTGCTCGTGCCTGACGACAACCTCAGCTTCTACGAAGGGGCGATACCGATTGTCGGCGCACTGCGGGGTATGGGGAGATGGCGGAAGCACATTTTCGAGGGTGTAGCGCACACGCTGGGCATCGATCTCAAAAAGCCGTGGCGAAAACTTCCGGAAGAACACCGCAATTATCTGCTGTACGGTTCGGGCGAACGCCATATCACGTTTGAATGGAAACTGCGCGGCGGCAACATCTGGAAGCACGGCGGCAAGTGGGAAGGCATTGTCCCGCAGCTTCTGAGCAGCTTCAAGAAGACAGCCGCCGGGCCGCGGCGCCTGCAGCTCGAGAAATACATGCGCGTCGTGCGCTGTCCGAGCTGCCAGGGCCAGCGCCTCAACCCGCAAGCACGTGCCGTGCGCGTCGGCGGCAAGACGATTGTTGAAGCCTGCGGCATGCCGGTCGGCGACCTGGCGGCATGGTTCGATGTGTCGGGTCCGCTGGAAAGCGGACTGGAGCCGATTCAGCGTGTCATTGCCGGTGAAGTCTTCAAGGAGATTCGTGGGCGGCTTGGCTTCCTGCTCAATGTCGGACTGCATTATTTGACGCTGGATCGGGGCGCGCCCACGCTCTCGGGAGGCGAAGCCCAGCGCATCCGCCTGGCGGGACAGATTGGCTCCGGACTCGTGGGCGTCTTGTACATCCTGGACGAGCCAAGCATCGGACTGCATCCGCGCGATAACGAACGGCTGCTGCGCAGCCTCGAGCAGTTGCGCGACATGGGCAACACCGTGATCGTGGTCGAGCATGATGAAGAGACCATGCGCGCCGCCGACTACCTTGTCGATTTTGGTCCCGGCCCCGGCGTGCGCGGCGGTGAAGTGGTGGCGGCCGGTTCCTATGCGGATGTGGTCAACAATGCGCAGAGCCTGACGGGGCAATATCTCTCAGGCAGCAGGCAAATTGCCGTTCCCGATGAACGGCGGTCGCGCTCTACAAAGCGCCTGACGGTCCGCGGCGCGCGGCACAACAATCTGAAGAACATCGATGTCGAAATTCCGCTTGGCCTTTTCGTGGCCGTCACCGGGGTAAGCGGCTCCGGCAAGAGTTCGCTGATCAACGACATCCTCAAGGAAGGCTTGCTGGGCCGCTACGGGTTTCGCGCCAAACAGACCGAAGAAGAGGCCAATGGCGAGGAAAACGGCCAGCCGCACACCGTGGGCGCTCACGACCGCATCACCGGGGTCGAGCACATCGACAAGATCATCGACATTGACCAGGCGCCGATCGGCCGCACGCCGCGTTCCAACCCGGCGACGTATATCAAGGTCTTCGATGAGATTCGCTCGCTGTTCGCCCAGATGCCGGAGGCCAAGATCCGCGGCTATTCGCCGGGCCGGTTCAGCTTCAACAAGCCGGGCGGCCGCTGCGAGGCCTGCGAGGGCAACGGCTCCACGCGGCTGGAAATGGACTTTCTCGCCGACGTCTGGGTGACCTGTCCAGTGTGCGAGGGCCGCCGCTTCAACCGCGAGACCCTGCAGATTCGCTTCAAGGGCAAGAACATCCACGACGTTCTGGAAATGGACGTTCAGGAAGCCCTGGAGCACTTCGCCAACGTCCCGAAAATCCGCACCATGCTGCAGACGCTGCACGACGTGGGCCTGGATTACATCAAGCTCGGCCAGTCGTCGCCCACGCTTTCGGGCGGCGAGGCGCAGCGCATCAAGCTGGCCCGGGAGCTCTGCAAACGCAGCACCGGCAAAACGCTGTACATTCTCGACGAACCGACCACGGGTCTGCACTTTGACGATATTCAGAAGCTGCTGCAAGTATTGCACGGGTTCGCCAACAACGGCAACACCGTCGTGGTTATTGAACATAACCTGGATGTGATCAAGACTGCCGACTGGGTCATCGATCTGGGCCCGGAAGGCGGCGCGGGCGGTGGCGAATTGGTTTGCACGGGGACGCCGGAGGAGGTGGCGGCCTGTGAGCAATCTTACACGGGGCAGGCGCTC